>JAFYVO010000289.1 GCA_017549085.1 Thermoguttaceae bacterium | reverse complement strand
TATCCGATCGCTTGGAAAACTTGGATCAAGTTGATCACGTCGACCGAACCGGAGAGCGGCGTTTCGACGATTTTTTCCATTTCGGCGCGAACTTCCGGATTTTGCAGTTCGTCGTTCGCCTTTTTCAGCTCCATCGAGCACATCGGGCACGGCGCGAAAAGGCGGTCGAGCTTCATTTTTTGCGCGATCCCCAAATTGCGGGCCGGAAGCGCGGTCGCCAATTTTTTATTGATCGAGTGCGCCGCGGTCGCGCCGCAGCAAATCCAGTCGTCGAGTTCGTCGAGTTTGACGTCCAACGCTTTCAAACACGCGCGCACCGACGTTTCGTAATCGTCCGACGAACCGTGCAGAGCGCAACCCGGATAATAACCGATATTCATTTTCGAAACCTCTTTCAAACGTTCGTCGTTCAGATTTTCACGCCGCACTTGTCGAAGATGCGCTTCACGAGGGCCTTGTCCTTAACCGGCGAGCCCAGTTTGAAGTGCAATTTTTTCTTGCCCAACATTTTCGGCCCGAACGTCGCGTCTTTGAGCGCGCCCATCAACTCGAAACGGTTCAAGAAATGGCGAATTTCGAAATCGGCGACCATTTCGAGTTCGTTCGTGCGACCGTTTTTGCGGACGCTGCGCAGGAACGCCTTTTGGAACGCGACGATTTTCGCAGCTTCCGGCGACGCGCAATTTTCTTCGATCGCAATTTGACGCAACGCGTCGATCACGCCGGCGACTTCGCAAGATTTCGGGCAACGCGCCGAACAAGTCAAGCAGGAAACGCAACGCCAAATCGAGTCCGATTCCGCCGCTTCGAGAATATCGCCCGTTTGCGCGGCGCGCATCAGACGCGTCGGCGACAATTTCATCGAAACGCCGCGAGGACACCCCGCCGCGCATTTGCCGCATTGGTAACAGTCGTTAAGTCGCGTGTGAGCCAAGGTTTCAACACGCGTTTTCCAATCTCGTTTCGACGTCCCCATTCCGTCTCCTCGAATTATTTCTTAAAAAAGCTATAAAAACGCTGGGATTAGACGGCGCTAACTCTTACTTTGAGCCGTCAACCCGCGATTCTTACAATTATGACGTTTCATTTAGTTCTGTCAAGGCGAATTAAGCGAATGGAAGCCAAAAGTTCCCGCTATCGCCTATTATTTTAAATCGCGTCGACAAATTTTTCAAGTTTTTTGACCAAAAATTTTCTATTCTTAAGAAAATTTCAAGGCTTCGACCGTTTCCGCGAACGATAAAGGTAAAGCGCGCGTCGCTTCGAGCCCAAACGACGACGCGTTTTTTTACGTCGCCGGTTCACCCCAAAACGAGAATTTAACGAATGGAAAACGCATCGCCGGAAAACGACCGCTCGCTTTTGGGTAAAACGCTCTTCTTTTACGGACGGCTCGCTTTTTCGGCGCGCCGCGACGCCGAACGCTTCGCTCGCGAACGCGGTTTCCGAGTCGCCGCGACGCTCCGCGAAACGGTCGACCGCGTCGTTCTCGGCGAAGGCGAACCGTTGGCGCAAGTCCGAACGCGTCTCGCCGCCGAGTTCGACGAACGCTCGCGCCGCGCCTTCGAACTCGGGACGCTCGCCGTCGTCTCGGAAACGCAATTTTGGAACGAATTGGCGGCGACGTATCCGGTCGGCGCGCCCCAACCGCCAATTTCCGCGCCGGAAACGCCGTCGCGTCGCGCCCCTAACGACGCGTTTCTCTTCCCGGAACTCGCGTCCCCCGCCGTTGTCGAACGCCCCGAACCGTCGGCGGAAACGTCGCTCGAAACGCTCGAAGAACTCGCCGCGACCGAACAATTCGGCTGCACTCCGGCGGCGCTCGCGGAGTTGGTCGGCGTCTCGATCGAAACGGTGCGACGTTGGCGCCGCCGCGGTCTTCTCTCGACGACGGTCGAAAACGGACGGCTTCCGTCTTTCTCGACGCGCGCCGTTCTCGTCGCCAAGCGACTCGCGTTCCTCTGCTCGACCGGCCTTTCCGACGAGTTCGTCGAACGCCGCGTCGCCGCGTTTCGCGAATTTGGGCCGGACGTCGAATCGATTATCCTTCGCTTAACCCTTTCGAGCGACGGTCGCGACGTTCTCCTCGACGGCGACGCGGGCCCGGTCGACTTTCGCGGTCAACGCCGTTTCGATTTCGGCGCGCTTCCGTCCGACGGCTCCGGGCCCTTGCCGCCGACGCCCCCCTTCCTTTCGCAAGCGGAAGAAGAAATCGCGCTGGCCGAACGCCTCGTCGATCGGCAAGAAACGTCAATCCAACCGTCGGAACCGCTCGCGCCGCCGCCCTTCCTCGCGTTTTTCGCCGACGCGCCGTCGGCGACCGCGCCCAGTTCGCCCATTCCGCCCATTCTACCCGAACCGCCGACTCGCGTCAACCCCGTTACGTCGCGCCGGTTCGAACCATCCGCCGCTCCGTCGACGCGGTTCGATTTTTCCGTTTCCCCCTTTTCCGCCGCCGAGCAAACGACGCGCCCCGTTCTCGCGTTCAATAAAGAAGCGCGCGAACGTTGGCGCGACGCGACCAAACGCCGCGTCGTCCGACTTTGCGAATCCGCTTGGAATCTCGAACGCGAAGGATATTGGGAAGAAGCGGCGCGGCTCTATCGCGGCGCGCTCTTGGCGGGCGGGCTCGACGCGGGCGTCTGCTTCCGGTTGGGGAAACTCCTTTATTTGCTCGGCGACTTTTCGGCGGCGCGCGAACGTTTTTACGCGACCCTTGAACTCGACGAAGATTTCGTCGACGCCCGCTTCGAACTTGCGAAAACGCTCGTCTCGCTCGGCGAATTCGACGACGCGGTCGCCGCGTTCGAAGGCGCGCTCGCCGAACGCCCGGACGATCCGAACGTCCGGTTCGAACTCGGGAAACTTTATCTCCGACTCGGCCGGCGCGAAGCCGCGATCGACGAACTGCGCCAAGCCGCCGCGACGCTCGACGACGAAAAAATCGCCGACGACGTTCGCCGCCTCCTCTTCTCGTTGGCGCGCAACGATTTCTAAACGCCTGCCCGCTTCCGTTTTCCGTCAAGAACGCCAAAACGCCGCGTCGAGCGAACTCGAACGCGGCGGTTGCGTTTCCCGCTTTCCCGAGCGACGTTAACCCGTTTATTTCGCGAACTTTTCAATCGGCGGCGTCGGAACCGTCTCGAGCAGCTTCGCGATAATTTTGTCGGTCGTCATCCCTTCGGCTTGCGCTTGGAAGTTCGCGCCGACCCGCTTGCGCAAGACCGGAATCGCCGCCGCTTTGACGTCCTCGACCGAAACGGCGAAACGCCCGTCCATCGCGGCGAACGCTTTCCCGCCGTTGATCAAATACTGTCCGGCGCGCGGCCCGGCGCCCCAGTCGACCAACTCGCGAACGAACTCCGGCGCGCTCGGGTCGGCCGGTCGCGTCGCTCGAACGAGACGCGCCGCGTATTGAATAACGTACTGACTAACGGCGACCGACGAAACGAGCTTTTGCATTCCGAGGAGCGTTTTCGCGTTCAGGAGGCGGCGCGGTTCGACCGATTCGCCGCGAGTCGTCGCCGTCAAAATTTTCTCCTCCTCTTCGAGGGTCGGATAGTCGATTTTGACGTTAAACATAAAGCGGTCGAGCTGCGCTTCCGGGAGCGGATACGTCCCTTCTTGGTCGATCGGGTTTTGCGTCGCGACGACGAGGAACGGCTCCGGCAGTTTGTACGTCTTCCCGGCGACTGTAACTTCGCGTTCCTGCATCGCTTGGAGAAGCGCGGACTGCGTTTTCGGCGGCGTTCGGTTGATTTCGTCGGCGAGCAAAACGTTCGTGAAAACGGGCCCTTCGACGAAGCGGAACGTCCGTTTCCCTTGCGCGTCTTCCTCCAAAACGGTCGTCCCGGTGATGTCGGACGGGGTCAAGTCCGGCGTGAACTGAATCCGCTGGAAATTAACGTCGAGAATCTTCGCGATCGTCGAGACGGTCAACGTCTTGGCCAACCCCGGAACCCCTTCGAGCAAGCAGTGCCCGCGGGTGAAAATCGCCGCGAAAATCTGTTTAATAACGTCCTTTTGCCCGACGACGACCTTCGCCAGCTCCGCTTCCAACGCTTGCCGCGTTTGGCCGAACTCTTGAAGGAGCGCGCCCAAATCGAGCCGTCCTTGCGGAGACAATTTAGCGACGCCCGGCGCCGCGTTCCCCGAATTTCCCGCTTCCGTTCTTTCCATCGCTTCGTTTCGATTCCTTTCGCTCGCTCGACGCGTTCCCCTCGACCGCTTCAATTAACGCAATTTAACGTTCCAGCGTCGGCGTTCGTTCCCCGTTATCGTTCCAAAAATTCGCGAATCGCGGCGTTCGTTTCTTCCGTCGCGTCTTCGGTCAGGTAGTGCCCGATTCCTTTGAGTTCGCGAACGAAAGCGTTCGGGTAGTACTCTTGGAATTTCTTCATAAAGATTTCCGGCGGGAAGCACCAGTCTTCCATCCCCCAAATCAGCGCGATATCTTTGTCGGCGAGGAGCGGGAGCTTTTCTTGAATCGTTTTCAACGTTTCGTAGGAGCGGTGGCGCGGCGACGTCGGGATGTCTTGAACAAATTCGCAAACGGCGATACGGTTCGACCAAGAGTCGTACGGCGCGAGGAGACCGGCTTTAACTTCTTCGGAGAGTCCCTTTTCGGTCGCCATTTTCGTCGCGGCGCGCGGGAAGACGTTCAAGCCTTGGAGCATAATCCGCTTCAAAATCGGGATATGGCAAAGGCGAATCCGCTTCGGAACGCGGTCGTTCAAGTAGGCTGCGGTGTTCATCAGGACGATTTTCGAAAAGCGTTCCGGAATCCGCGTCGCCGTCCCCATCGCGACGGCCCCGCCCCAGTCGTGCGCGATCAGCGCGACGTTCTTCAAGTCGAGCTTTTCGACGAACTTGCGCAAGTCCTCGGCGCGACGGTCGAGCGAATACGGATACTTGCGAATCGACGGTTTTTCCGAAAGACCGCAACCGATATGGTCGACGGCGATCGTTCGATATTTCCCGCGAAACGCCTTGATCACGTCGCGGAAGATGAACGACCAAGTCGGGTTGCCGTGCGACATAAGGAGCGTCGGACGCTCGACGCCGTCCGGTTCGGTCGGCCCTTCGTCGACGTAATGATATTGGAACCCGTCGATTTCGACGTAGCGCGATTCAAACGGGTAAAGCGGGCGCCAAAGCGCGTCGTTTTTAGTCTTGACGGAGAAAGTCGACATGGCGTTTACTCCAAACGGGAAAACGTTAAACGGCTAAAAAATTAAGGATAAGGTCGATTAAAGGGCGCGATACTTGCGCAACGCTTCGAGCGTCGCCGTCATATCGGGCGGCAGGGGCGCTTCGACGACGATCGTTTCGCGGGTCGTCGGATGCTCGAACGTAATCTTGCGAGCGTGCAACGCTTGACGCGCCAAAATCGGGGTCGGGCCTTCGGCTTCCGCGGCGTCCCCTTTGGCGGAACGCGGCGCTCGGTCGACGATTCCGGCGAGTTCGTTCTCGGAGATCGCGGCGCGACCGCCGTACAACTTGTCGCAAAGAATCGGACAACCGACGTGCGCCAAGTGAACGCGGATTTGGTGCGTTCGCCCGGTTTTCGGGAGGCAGCGAATCGTCGAAAAACCGCGGAACCGCTCGTCGACTTCGAAGAACGTTTGCGCCGTCTTCGCTTCCGGGTCGTTCGGCGCGATCGTCATCCGTTCGCGGAATTTTGGGTGATGGCCGATCGGTTGGTCGACGACGTCGCGGTCGACGTTCGGAACGCCGAGAACGATCGCGAAGTATTCCTTTTGAATCCGCTTCTCTTCGAAGAGCGCGGCGAGGTTGGCGTGCGCGACGTCGTTTTTCGCGACGATAATCGCGCCGCTCGTGTCGCGGTCGAGTCGGTGAACGATTCCCGGGCGGGCCGGGCCGCGGTTCGAACTCAACTGCCCGGCGAAGCGGTGCGCGAGCGCGCCGACGAGCGTTCCCGACCAGTGCCCCCGCGACGG
>JAFYVO010000288.1 GCA_017549085.1 Thermoguttaceae bacterium | reverse complement strand
GGCTCTTCATTCGCTCCCAACCGGCGTTCGGGTTAACTTGCTCCAATCCGGCGCGACCCGCGGAAAGCCAAGCGACAAGCGTCTCTTGTTCCTCCGCGATCTTACGGCAAGCGTCGCGCCGCGCTTTCGTATTTTTCAACGTTTCCTTGACGTCCTTCCACTCGTTCGCCGCCGTTTCTCTTTGACAATCGACGCTTTTCAGCTCGCGCTCGAGCCGCTTTTTTTCCGCCGACAAGTCCGCGATTTCCTTGATCGCCGCCTCGCGCGATTTCTCGGCTTGCTCTTTCAACTCGACGACCTTCGTCTCGAGATTCCGCAAAATCTCCAAAGCGTTTTGCAACTCTTCGTTCATTTCGGCAAGCCCGACGTCCTCGTCCGTCGCGACGCGCTCCAAAACGTCCAACGTCTCGCAAAAAACGCGCGCGTCCGCCGCTCGATAAAACGCGACGCCTTCCTTCAACAACGACGTTCCGCCGGAGCCGCAAACTTCTTTATACGCCTGCGCGACCGCGCCCAGCACCTCCCTTTGCACGCCGGCGAAAAGAGTTTCGACGCGACTATGAGAACACCCCAGCAGCGCCCCGATCGCCTCGCTCGACAACTTCGTCGTTCGCGTCAAGTCGTCCAACTCGGCCTTGGTCGTCCCCCCTCTTCCCGCGTCTTTCGACTTCGCGTACTGCCGCGCTTTTTCCTCGATCAGCGCCGCCTCGCCGGGGCGCGACGGGCCGATATGCAACGCGTACGCGCGCCGCCGCACGTTCGCGTCGAACCCGCTCCGCGGCGCCAACCCGCGCAAAGAGCCGTCGAGGTTTCGCTTAACCCCCGCCGCCAACAGGTCGGCGACGTTTTGCGTTGGCGCCGGCGCGCTTCGGTCGAGTCGCAGGAAGCCCGCGTTCTTTTCCTCCGGCGATCTCTTCAACTTGCGTCGGCAGTCGTTAAGGCAAACGCTCGCCAAATACCCCGCCAGTCCGCTGTCTCCGGCGTACGACTTCGTCGTTTCGACGTCGTACAACACGTCGTTTTTTAAGTCGACGTACCAATTGTCAAAGTCGGAGGTTTTCAAAACCTCGATATTCTTAATCTTCGCCCAAAGCGCGCGCTTCAACGACTCCTTGTAAAACGAGTCGTAAAGGTCGGCGGCGTTCTTATTCCGCGACGACGCCGCGACCACAAACGCAAGGTCGCGAAACGGAGAGCCGCCCAAATTCCCTTTCCCCTTAAAGCCGCGTCCCTGAGCGACGCTCACCGCCGCTAAGTAATCGAGCGGCCCCTCGGCGTCGCCGCTCGTTTTGATCCGCCGCAAGAGTTTGCGCTCGTCGTCCGAAAGATTTTCCGACTTCAAAAGCTCCTGCAACGTGTTAAAATGCCTCGAATGGGCGACGCTCCACTTTTCCAAGGTCGCGTCGACGGCCTTGGCGAAAGCCTCGGCGGAGTCCCAGAGTCCCGGCGTCCGGTTTCGCTCGAAGAACCCTAAAAATTTCCAGAACCGCTTCGTTTCCTCGGGAACGCCCGCGCAAGTCGCCAACAACGATTGAAAAAACGTCGTCAACTCGTTCGACCAAGACAGGCCGCGCTCTTTGACAAACCGGTTGACGCCGACGCGCGCAATCGTTCCGACAATTTCTTTACGTCGGGGCGTCCATACCGTCGACGCGTCGACGTTGAAATTCTCGAAAACGACGCCGCTCGCCGCGCCATTCTTTTCATCTTCCCCCGTCTCGCCGTTTCGCTTAACAATATTGTTAACCACTATCAACCCGCTTTCTATATCCCAGAATTGCCGCGGCTCCGTTAAGGGCCAGGTCGCGCAACCTTAGCCCTTAACGACGCCGTCGGCGTTTGCGCCCAAAAGATCCGTCAATTTCAAAAAGCGCGCTTCGGCCGGTCGCCCTCAGCGCGAACGTCCTCCTAAAACAAGGACCGCAGGAGAAAATTTCACCTTTCTTTTCGTTTAAAAGGAAAATTTAAATTTAAAGAATTCACCCCGCGACGCGTCAATCCGTCTCTTCCGCAAGAAAGACGACGACGTTATAAAACGCCGTTTGCGGAGCGACAAAACGCGCGACGCTCTCGACGACGCCGGTCGACTCCGCCGTTTTCGGCAAAATCATCGGAACGGCGCCTAGGTCGAGAATAGCCCCCTTGTCCCGCGGAAACGCCAACCTCGCCCGAACGTCGCAGGAGACGATCGACGGTCGCTCGATCTCCAAGCGCTGACGCGGCGCCGTCGACGTCGGAACGCGCATCCCGAAAGTCGCCGTCTTTTCAACAACGGTCGCTTGATACCGAACGAGCGTTTCGCACGCGTCGCCTTTATCCGAAAGGAGCGGGGTCGCCTCCAAGCGGAACCCTTCGTCGACCGCCGAGACGTCCGCGACGAACCCCGCCGGCGCGTCCGAATCGAGCCGCACGTCCCGCACCAGCTCCCGTTTCGGCGCGACCGACGAGATCCCCAACGTCTCCGCGTTCGCGACGACGCCGCGCGCCGCGTTCAACAAAACAAAATCGGAACGTTTCCGCATCTCCGCGTATACTTTTTCAAGTTCCGCCTTCTCGACGAGCCACCCTTGCGGATCGGAGCCGTTCCCGCG
>JAFYVO010000287.1 GCA_017549085.1 Thermoguttaceae bacterium | reverse complement strand
GTAAAAGCGCGTCCGCCGAAGAACCGGGGAGCGAAAACGGCGCGACCGCGATCGGCGGCGCGGGAGGCGGCGGAACGAACGACGTTGCGGAAACGTCGATGAGTAAAGCGTTTAACGCCGAATTGCCTCCCGAAGCGCGCCGACGGTTCGAGGGAACGAACGCGCCGGAAATTTTGCCGGAATACGCGGAAAAGATTCGACTTTATCGTCGGCGAATTTCAGAAGAACGCCGCTAATGCGTTGAAACGGAATGTGTTAGCGGCGGTTCGACTGCGGACGTCGCGAATTGAAAACGATGTTGTTTACTTTGTGTCGCAAGTCGTTTTAGGGTGAATCGACGGCGCGGCGTTTAACGCGAGTTCAACGAAATCGGCTTGGGAAAGAAACGGCAACGATTGACGTAAAAGGGGTTCCGTAATATTCGCGAGAAGCGCGCCGCGTTCGAAAGGGGTTCCGATCAAACGCGATAAGAGAGGCGAAAGGTCGTCGAGCGCAAAAAAATCGCCGAAAATTTGCGCGCGTTCTATGCGACCGCGAACGACGTCGAACGCCAGCTCGAACTTGCCCCAATCGAAGCGTCGCGAGGAGCGAAATTGAAAACGCGGCGACGCGCCAAAATTCCAATCCCAAGTCGCGTATTTCTGGGCGCGTAAGCGCTGAATTTGCGTTAGTTCGCTTTCTTTAATTTCCCTGGCGACAACGCGTTGCGTCTTTTCAAGGCGCGCTAAAAGATCGGTTTTGAAACGTTCAATAAGCCCGAAACGTTCGTTTTCCGGTAAAAATTCGGCGATGTTGGCGACCCTAGAACGCACCGACGCGACCGCTTTAGAACGGAATTTTTCCGGATCGACGCGCAACGCGGCGGCGACGTCGTCGAGGTTGGAGTCGAAAAGTAGCGTTCCGTGATGTAGCGTTTTTCCGTTTTTTCGCGCTTGCGCCGAACCGGAAATCTTGCGCCCGTCGACGGTTATGTCGTTTCTTCCGGAAAGTTCCGCCGATAGGTTCCAAGAGCGCAACGTGTCGACGACAGGTTGCGACAAGAGGCGAAAAGAGTCGGTTAAGGTGGGAACGCGCGTTTCGGACGGAGTGTGTAAGACGTTGACAGAGCTTGGGATAGAGGAAAAGCGCGGCGAAGAGGACGGCGCTAAGCGCGTCGCGTCCGGAACGATGAAGGAGTAGTTTAAATTGCCCAAATCGTGATAAACCGCGCCGCCGCCGGTGGTTCGGCGAACAACGTTGATTTTTCGCTCTTCGATAAACGGTAAGTTGATTTCTTCCAAGGTGTTTTGCCGCCCGCCGACGACGACCGTCGGCGCGTTTTGCCAAAGAAGCAGAATCGGTTCGTTTGCTAATTCGATTTCTAAGCAAGACTTAGCGTTGACGTCGTCTTTTTCGCTTAAGTCGGGGCGCGTTAGAAAAAACTCTTCAAGCGCTAAGTTAAAGTAAGGGTCGAGCGAATCGTTGCGGACGTAAATCATTGGAATAAAGGCGATTAGATTGTTGGGGATGAGGAAAAGAGCGCGCGCTCTCCGGAAGCGAACCGTCGAGCGCGACGAACGACGATAAAGCGTTAAGGCTTATTTTTGAAGTTTTTACGTCCGGTTTTGGCGAGTTGGTAACGAACCGTCGCGACGAGCGTCCAAAGGATGTTGGCGGCGAAAAGGAGGTAAAGAACCGCGACTTTGTTCGATTCGCCCGCCGCGTAGGAGTGCCGTCCGCCGCCGCCCATTACGAAGCTGAGCCCGTACCAGGTCGTAATGATAGCGAGCGCGCCGAGCGTCGCGCCGACGGAAAGGCCAAAATTCCCGCAACGCTTGACTTTAAGAACGTGCAAAACAACGAGATAAATCAGCAGCGTAACGAGCGCCCAAACTTCTTTCGGGTCCCAACTCCAAAAGCGTCCCCAGCTGAAGTCGGCCCAACGCGCGCCGAGGATAATGCCGATCGTCAGGAAGAGAACGGCGCTGCGAATCATTGTCGCAATGACGCCGGAAACGCGTCGACTGTACGCGGGTTCCCAAGCGTCGGACGCGTTGGAAACTCCGGAAACAGAACGGTTAGCGTCGGCGTTCTTCTTCGTTCGACGTTTTTCACGACGTTTAGAAACGGCAAGCGGCGCCGGCGCCGAGTCGGAAGTCGTTGCGGCGAGAGCGTTGTAACGTCCGAAAATATAGGCGGTTAACGACGTTAACGCGACGACCCAAGCGATGGCGCCGAGCGCGTAGCTGACAATGATCGCGAAAACGTGGATCGTCAGCCAAAAGTTGCTCCGCAAAACGGCGGCGAGCGGACGAATGTTCGGGTTGAATTCGCTTGTGTTGAAGTAAGCCGCCGCCGCGACGAGGAGCGCGATTACTGAACTCGCCGTCAAAAATGCTTTGCGTTGAACGATTTGCGTCGCGACGACGCGGCGAAGCGAAGCGCGGCGTTCGACGGCGTTTTGTAACGCGTCGTGCAATTCGGCGTTCAAATCGTCGCGACGAAGCGTCGTCTTGGAGAAGAAAACGAGCGCGGCGACAGCGGCGAGGAAACGCGGAACGCTCCAAGCGATAAAGACGAACGTGCCCAAAATCGCGCAACGGTCGAGAATACCTTGCATTGCGAACGATTCGAGAACAACGCGCGTCAAGCTGTCGCCGGAAACGAACATCTCTTCGCGATAACAAACGCGGAGCGCCGCGACGACGCAAAGAACGATTGTAACGACGCGCGGCCAACGGAGCAGGCGAGAAACGCGCAACTCTTCCGGCGTCGCGTCGCGAAGTCGACCCGGAAACGCCGAAACGCGCCAAGCGTTGGCAAACGGACGGCCCCAGGCGGGGAAGAGCGTATACCCGATCGCGATCGCGGCGATCAAAAACGCAAGTAAAACAACGGTTTCGAACATGTTTGTAACCGGCGCCCAACCGGTGACGTAAGCCCGAATCGCTCCGCCGAGGAACGCGACCGCGCAAGAGAGAGCGAGGAAAGCGAAACCGACGACGAAGAAAAAGCGTTCTTCGAACGCGCCGCCGCGTCGCAAACGGACGTAAGTTTGGCGACAATATGAAACGGCAAGCGCGACGACGGCGAGCAAACACGCGACCCAATTCCAGTAGAACGGATTGAGTTGATTGTAGAGGAACTCGGCGTCGAGCGCGTTCGGTTCCGGATAGGCCGTTTTGGCAAGAAAGGACGTTCTAAGTCGTTCGTCGGCAACTTCTTCCGACGCAAGCGCGACGCGGAACGGCTCGGAACGTTCGGCAAGCGTTCGCAGTTCGTCGGCGAAACGTTGTAGCGAGTCGTTAAAACGCTTGGCGCGATCCGGCGCGGAAACGTCGCGATACGCCGCCGCGGCTTCGAGAAACGCTTCCGCCGCGGGACGTTTGTAAACGCTTAAATCAATCGTTTTGCGAAGAGCTTCGTCGAACGTCGCAAAGGGAGAAATCGCCTGTTCGTCGAGCGTCGGGGCCGTTTCGCGTTTGCGACTTGGCGTCGTTGCGTTCGGCGTCGGCGTTTTCGCAAGTTGTTGCAGTTCCGGCGCTAACGAAGGATCGACGAAACGCGCAAAAAGCGAATCCGGCGCCCAAAGGATCGTTTGCAACGGCACCCAAGGCGACTCTTGACTTTCGTTCAAGCGAAATTCGCGTCGACGAACGACCGGCGCGACGTCGAGCGTTTTCGGAAGTTCCGACGTCGTCGAGAGATACGCCAGTTCTAGCGAGTCGGCGATTTCGCTCAACGCGTCGACGCATTTGAGGAGTTCGCGGCGGTATTCGTCGGAAAACGCGCCGTCGGCGAAGATTGCGTCGCGGTGCTTGCGCAGTTCCGACAAGGCGTCGCCGACGGAAACGGTCAACGCTTCAAAGCGTTCGCCGTTGGCGGGCGTCGGCGTCGCGACGTTTTGCATTTCAAGGAGATAGAAGGCTTTAGCGAGTTTGAGCGCTTCGACGCTTCGTCCGTTTTGCGAAAACGTTTCGGTTTGACGGAGCAAAAAATCGCCGTTCGAAAAGGGCGAACGTCCGCGCAAGTCTTTGTCGGTCGTCGAGATAAGGCGTTCGATATTGCGCGTCGCGTCGTCCAATTTCGCAAGCGGACTGGAAACCGGCGAATGGGAATGGGGGGCGCCGGAGGAGGGCGCGCCGTACAAAATCCTTTGCAGGTAACGACTTG
>JAFYVO010000286.1 GCA_017549085.1 Thermoguttaceae bacterium | reverse complement strand
GCGAAGCCGCCGAAACGAAAGCCGATTACGTCAAGGGCGAAACCCTTTGCGTCGACCTCCGTTTCGAAGCGCTCGACGGCGTCGAACCGACCGAAGTCAAGGTCGACGGCGCGACGGTCGCCGTTTACGTCGCGATCGCTCGCTAAGCTCAGACTTCGCGTCGTTTACAAAACCGCGTCGACGTTCGTTCGTCGACGCGGTTCGTTGAACGACGTTCCGTTCTATTTTCGTTTTCATTTCCCCAACCGTTGTTCATTTCGCAAAAGGATCTTTCTTATGGCTGACAAACTTCCGATCGCGGTCTTAATTTCCGGAACGGGCCGCACCGTGAAAAACCTGATCGATCATATCGAAGCGGGCAAACTCGACGTCGAAATTCGTCTCGTCGTTTCCAGCTCGGAACGCGCGCCCGGTCTCCAATACGCCGAACAAAACAACATTCCGATCGCAATCGTCAAGAGCTCGGAATATAGCGAAACGAAAGAATTTAGCGCCGCCGTTTTCGACGCTTGCCGCCAAGCGAAAGTCGCCTACGTCGCGATGGCCGGTTACTTGCAGCTCCTCGAAATTCCGACCGATTTCGAAGACAAAGTGTTGAACATTCACCCGTCGCTCCTTCCGAAGTTCGGCGGAAAAGGCTTCTACGGATACCACGTCCATCACGCGGTGTTGACCGCCGGCGAGGAAATCTCCGGCGCGACCGTCCACTTCGTCAACAACAAATTCGACGACGGCCCGATCATTCTGCAAGAAACCGTTAAGGTTTACCCGCGCGACACCATCGAAACGCTGAGCGAACGCGTTCTTAAAGAAGCCGAGTTCGTCGCCTACCCGAAAGCGCTCCAAGCGATCGCCGAAGGCCGCGTCCAATTCGACGCGGAACGTCGCGTTCAAATCCTTCCCAAGGAAGCGTAAATCGACCGTTAAGCGACGTTGTTTCCAACGTTAAAATCCTCCGAACCGTTTCGACGCGCCGGTTTCGTCCGCGTTGGAGCGGTTTTATTCCATTCCCCCCCGTTCGGCGCAAGCCGTTATTTAACCGAAAGTTCAAGCAATGCCGTCTTTACCTCTCGTCTTAACCGCCCTTTTTTTCGTCGCGATTTTAGCGATCGCGGCTTGGGGAATGAAAAAAACGCAAAACGTCAACGACTTTCTTCTCGGAGGCGGCGCGCTCGGCCCGTGGATTCTCGCGATTTCTTACGGCGCGGCGTATTTTAGCGCGGTTGTTTTCATCGGGTTCGCAGGGCAATACGGTTGGGTCAGCTCGTACAAGGCGCTTTGGGTCGGTATTGCGAACGCGGTTTTCGGCGGCTTGGTCGCTTGGCTCGTTCTTGGGCGGCGCACGCGTTCGATGACGCGGCGCCTGAACGCGTCGACGACGCCGGAATTTTTTGCGACGCGCTACGGTTCGAACGGAATGAAGATCGCCGGAGCGGTCGTCATTTTCCTCTTTATGCTTCCGTACTCCGCGTCGGTTTTCGCCGGCTTGACGTATCTTTTCACCGAAGTCTTTAATATTTCGCTCTTTACCGCGTTGACGGTCGTCGTCGCGACGACGGGGCTTTACATTGTTTTCGGCGGTTACAAAGCGGCGGCGCGCATCGACTTCCTGCAAGGGATCATTATGTTCTTCGGCGCGACGGCGATGGTTTGGTTCGTCGCGAACCGTTTCGCGCAGGAGTTCGGCGGTTACGGCGCGGCGTTTGCGAAAGCGTCGGAGCTTTACCGACTTCGCCTCGAAGGCGCGGCGGGCGAGCTTCAAGTCGCGCTGGTCGACCCGATTTCTCCCCTCGTCTTCTGGTCGGTCGTCTTTATGACGTCGATCGCGCCTTGGGGGTTGCCGCAAATGGTTCACAAGTATTACGCGATCAAAGACGAGAGTCAAATCGTTAAAGGCGCGGTCGTTTGTTGCGTTTTTGCGCTGTTGGTCGGTTGCGCGGCGTACCTGACCGGCGCCCTTTCGCACCTCCTTCCGCCGGAAATTCTCGAAAAGACGCTGACAAACGGCGCGGTCGACCCGAACAAACTCGTCCCGACGATGCTGGTCGAGTGCTTGCCGCAATGGTTCTTGGCGATCATTTTGCTGTTGGTTCTTTCGGCGTCGATGTCGACGCTCTGCTCGTTGGCGTTGGTTTCGTCGGCGGCGGTTGGCGTCGACCTGGTGAAAGGTTACGTCGCGCCGAACGCTTCGGAAAAAACGCACTTGACGATTTTCCGCGTCTGCTGCGCCGTTTTTATCCTCGTTTCGTACTTGATCGCGCTCTTCAATCCGTCCTGGATCGTCGCGCTAATGTCGCTGAGTTGGGGCGCGGTCGCGGGCGCGTTTTTGGCGCCGTATATGTACGGGCTCTTTTGGCGACGAACGACGAAAGCGGGCGCGATCGCCGGAATGGTCGTCGGTTTGCTCGTCGCGAACGGGCTTTATTGGGGCCTTTTCGTCCTTGAAGGGCCGGGCGCCGCGAAAAAATACTCGCCGCTCGTCGCGACGGTCGCGATGCTCGTTCCGTTCGTCGTCGTTCCGTTGGTCAGCTTAGCGACGAAACCGCTTTCCCCGGAACGCGTCGCGAAGGCGTTCGGCGACGATTTGCCCGCTGAAAACGCCTAACGCGGGCGCCGCGAAAATTTTCCTTTCGGCGGAGCGAAATCGTTCCGCCGAAAGTAGGTAAAAACGACAAAATCTCAAAAAAAGCCAAAATTTCTCTTGCGTCGCGCCCCCGAAATAAGGTATACTCGCCGCGACTTTTTCTCGACGACCGCGACGTAAAAAACGTTCGATCGCCGCGACGCCGCTCTCCAACGGTCGGAAAAGTCGAAAATTTCGCCCGACGACGCAAGAAAACGCCGTTCGCGGCAACGAAGAAGCGAGTCGCGACGCCCAACGAGCGTCCGACCTTCCCAAAATCGCCCTAAATCGGCCAACTTGAACGCAAAGGAAGTCGAATGACTAAAATTTACGCCGGGAAAAAATTTCGATTGGCGTCGTTATTTTTAACCCTCTCGTTAACGCTCGCCGTTTGCGGATTCGCGGCGACGCCGACGAACGAACCGATCGCGCCCCTCGCGCCGAACGCTCGCGACCGCTCGATCGCAACCAACTTTACGCGGCTCCTTGAAATTCGACACGTTTCGAAAAAGAAAATTGACGAAGGCGTTTCCGAACGCGGTTTCGAACTCTTTTTGAAAGCGGTCGACCCGACCAAAATTTACTTGACGCGCCAAGACGTCGACGAATTTGAAGCGCAATTCGCGAAAAACTGCGCCCTCGAAGCGAAAAAAGGAAAACTCGACGCCGCGTTCGCCGTGTACAATCGCTTCCTGCAACGCGTCGACGAACGGGTCGCCCTCGCGCAAAAGATGCTCGACGAAAACAACTTCGATTTCACCGTCGACGAAGAATTCATCCGCGAGCCCGAACGCCTCGATTACTCGAAAAACACCGCGGAAGTCGTCGACCGTATGCGCCGCCGCGTTAAGTTCGAACTCCTCGCCCTCGAAGCGGAAAAGCGCGACGAAGCGAAGGAAAAAAGCGAAACCGCCAACGACGACGCGAACGCGCAAATCGTCCCGGGACGCGCCGAAGACCCGATTTCCAAGCTCAAGCGCCGTTATTCGACCCTTCAAAAGCGTTTCATTCAAACGTCGAACGACGACCTCCTCGAAATTTACCTGACCGCGATCGCGAACGCTTACGACCCGCACACGACGTTTATGTCGCCGAAATCTTATGAAAACTTTATGATTCAAATCAGCTTGAATCTCGAAGGGATCGGCGCGACGCTCCAATGGGACGACGGTTACACGATCGTTAAGCGCATCGTCAAAGGGAGCCCGGCCGAAAAACAAGGCGAGCTCCAACTCGAAGACAAAATCGTCGGCGTCGGCCAAGGCCTCGACGGCGAAATCGAAGACGTCGTCGACATGAAGCTGACCGACGTCGTCGACAAATCCGCGGCAAAGGCGGCTCCGTCGTTCGTTTGGAAGTCGTTTCCGAAGACGGCAAACGCAAGATTATCTCGATCGTTCGCGAAAAGATCGACCTCGAAGACTCCGCCGCGCAGAGCGCCGTCTTCGTCGCCTATCAAAAGGCCGACGGAACGGTCGAGCTCGTCGACGAAGCGGACGCCGAAACGAAGAAACCGGCCGACGCGGTCGCCTCGTTGCGAGTCGGCGTCATCGACCTTCCGAGTTTTTACCTCGATATGAAGGCGAAAAACAGCGGCGACGCCGGGCGCAGCTCCTCGACCGACGTTGAAAAATACCTTGAAGAGTTCAACGCGAAAGACGTCGACGCTTGCATTCTCGACCTCCGTTACAACGGCGGCGGTTCGCTTCCGGAAGCCGTTTCGCTGACCGGTCTTTTCATCGAAACCGGCTCCGTCGTTCAAGTGAAACCGTCCGAACTCGGCGCCGACCGCGCTCGTTCCTTGAACGACCCGAACCCGAAAGTCGTTTGGAAGAAGCCGCTCGTCGTTTTGACGAGCCGCCTGAGCGCGTCCGCGAGCGAAATTTTCGCCGGCGCGATTCGCGATTACGGGCGCGGCCTCATCGTCGGCGACGAAACGACGCACGGCAAGGGCTCGGTTCAAAGTATGAACGAAATTTCGAGCGTTCTCTTCGGTTCCCTGATGAGAGAAGCCCCGAATTACGGCGCGATGAAGGTAACGATCCAAGGGTTCTACCTGCCGAGCGGCGTTTCCCCGCAGTTGCAGGGCGTTCCGTCGCACGTCGTTCTGCCGCAATTCACGAGCGTCCTCGAAGACATTGCGGAGTCCGACCTCGATTACCCGCTGACGTTCCCGAAAATCGAACCGGCGCGTTACCCGAAATTCAACTTGACGTCGCCGAGCGTCGTCGAATCGGTCGCGAAAAAGTCGGCGGCGCGCGTCGCCGCGTCGGAAGATTTCGGCAAAGAAGTCGAAAAAATGGAGCTTTATCGCTCGAGCAAACTCCGCAAAGCGACGCCGCTTAACCGCGAAAAATACTTCGCGGAACTCGACAAACTCGACGCGAACAAAGAAGAAACGAAGAAAATGGAGGAAATCGTCAACGGCGAATCCGGCGTCGAACGCGACTACTACCTCGACGAAGCGTTGCGCTTAACCCGCGACTACTGCGAAGCGCTGCAAACGCAAAGTCTCGCGCTCTAATCGCGCTCGATTTCCGCTCGTTTTCTTAACGAACGAACCCAACGCCGCGCTCGACCGTTCGCGTCGACGCGGCGTTTTTTTTCGCGTTCGTTTAACCGTTTTCGCCGTCGCGACGCAACGTCCGTCGAACGGCGCGAATCGCGAACGCCGCTCGAACCGCGTCGACGTCGAACGCGTTTTCCGCCCTCTCGTCGGCAAGCTCCGCCAACGAAACGACGCGCTCCCGCAACTCCGGCGGCGCGTCGGTCGACCGATTCCCAACGTTGACGCCAACGCCGACGACGACAAACTCCGCGTTCGGCGATTCGATCAAAATCCCGGCTAGCTTCCGGTCGCGAACGTAAACGTCGTTCGGCGGCTTCACCCAAACGTCGGCGCTCGGCGCAAACTCGCGAGCCGTCGACGCGACCGCCTCCGCGACCCGCAACGAAAGCTCCGCGCTCTCCCGGCGAGTCAGTCGAAAGTCGCGCCAACGAGCGATCAGCGAAAAGGTCAGCGCGCCGCTCCAAGCCGCCCAAGTATGATCGCCGCGCCCGCGCCCCGCCGTTTGACGCTCCGCGCCAACCCAAAACGGCGTCGCCGTCGACGCGTCGGCCGCTCGAATCCAATCTTTCGCCCAATCGTTCGTCGAACCGACCGTCTCCAACCAAAACGCGCCCGCGATTTCCGTTTGGCGCGCGATTTCTTCGGCGTTTAACCGTTTTATTTCTCTTCTTTCCATTTTCCTTCCGTTTTTTGCTCTTGACGTTTCGCGCCGAATTTGTTATACCCCGACGTCCCGTTATTATAGCGCCGCGACGCGAACTTTCCAGCGGCCCTAAACGACGGCGTTTCCCATTCCCGTTTTAAGCCCGTTTCGCCGGGCGCCGACGCTTTGAGGTCGATTATGCTCCGCTATTCCCCGATCGCAGCCCGACGAACCGCCGCGTTCGCGCTTGCCGTCGCCGCTTTCTTCGGCGCGTTCTTCGAGGGCGTCGGAGCGTTCGCTCAACCGTCCGAACCGTCGAGCGTTCCGAGTTGGGCGCGTCGCGCCGCCGAAAACGGCGTTTGGCAAGTCGCGACGCTCGCGCCGAGCCTCGACGTTTCCTTAGTCGCTCCGCTCTCCGACGCGGCGACGACGGACGCCGTTTTCGACGAAGCGTTTTCCGGCGCGCTTGGGTCTCCCTTCGTCTTGCGCGGCCAACTTCCCCCCGTCCTTTCTCCGTCGACCTCGGCGTCGAAAATCGGCGAATCGACCGTTTACGGTTCCTCCGCGCCCTTCGTTCTCCCTCCGGTAACGGGAGACGACGCGGAATTTGCGCCGATTACGCCGACGCTCGACGACGACGCGACGACGATTCAAAAAGTCTTCAGATATCGCGACGATATTTCCGCGGCGTATATGTTCGTCCCCAAGGGCGGCTCGAACGGTCTCGGAATGCACGAGGTCGAAGGCCGAATCCTTTTCGCGTTCCCTTGGGAAACGCTGCGCGAGCGCACCAGCCTGAACAACGGCTTTTTCTTGTTGACGCCAAGTTTCCGATACAACCATTGGTCGCAATCGGACGTTCCGGCGACGGCGTTCAAAATGCCCGCGTCGACCTTCGACGCCGGCCTCACCACCCTCTTCGCGACCAATTTGCGCGACTTAGAAGTGCAGGTCGAAGTTTCGGTCGGCGTCGCGTCGTCGTTCGAAAAAGTCGACTGCGACGCGTTGTACATCCGCGGACGGGCGATGGGCGCGCTTCCGATCGACGACGCCAAACAGGTGAAGGCGACCGGCGGTCTCATTTATTACGATCGCATCGAATACAAAATCGTTCCGAGCGGCGGGCTTATTTGGCGTCCGAACGAGAAGAACACCTTTCGTCTCGTTTACCCGGACCCGCGCTGGTCGCGTTACCTTACGAAGCTAAATGAAACCGAGTGGTGGTTTCACATCGGCGGCGAAATCGGCGGCGGACGTTGGCTGATCGAAGATCGCGACGAGACGTTCAACACCGACTACAACGACTACCGCGTCGGGCTCGGGGTAACGTTCGTTTGCGACAAAACGATAGGCGGTTTCGAAGTCGGCGGCGCGTTCGGGCGCAAGCTCGTTTCCAAACAAGGCGTTTGGTACGAGCCGAAAGACTCCGTTTACCTAAAAACCGGCTTTAAATTTTAACCGCCTCGGACGCGAGCGTCGCCTTTCGCCGCGCGACGTTTTTTTTCGCGCTTGAACGTCCTAAAAAAAATCGCGACTTTTCCTCCCGACCGTCGGGTAAAATTCGCCGTTGCAACGCGTTCCCTTTTTTTCCAATTGTTTTGCCTTCCTTAACGTCGCTCGTGTTTCCGTCCTTATTTTCGCCGCGCCCGTTCCTTCTTTCCGCCGTTTTCTTCGGCCTTTGCGGCGCCGCGTCGTCGGCGTTCGGAGCGGCGCAAACGCCCGTTCCCCCGGCGCTTATCGAAACGGAACCGCCGTCGTTCCCCCTTTCCAACGGCGAACTTTCCTCCGCCGACTTCGCCGATTTTGACGCGCCCGTTTCGGAAGACGCTCCTTCGCTCTTCGGCGAAGTCGCGTCCGCTTTCCAAATCGACGCCGACGCGTCCCCGTTCCGACTCGGCGGCGGCGCCCCTCCGTTCCGACTCCCCGATGCGGCGACGGACGGCGAAGTCCAAATTTTCGAAATTCCGGAAACGAACGCGACGCGCTTCGGTCTCCTCTCCGCGCCGGAAGTTAGCGCCGAAATCGCCCTTATCCCGGAACCGACGTCCGCCGCAAGTTCCGACGTTGAATCGGTTAAGCTCGACCCTTACTTTTCGCGCAGTCCAACGAGTTGGGCGTCGACGGCGATTCGCGAAGGCCGAAACTCTCTCTTCCAAAGCGTCGGTTTCGAAGCGTCGAGCGTCGCCAACGTCGGCGCCGTCCGTTGCGGTCTCCTCGAAACGCGCGCCGACGTAACGCTTGGGCTCCCGTTTCCAACCGTTCAAACGCCGCTCTTAATTTCGCCGACGTTCGCCTGGACGCAAATCGAGACGCCGGAAAACCTTCCGACGCCGTTTGACGATAAACTTTCGCTCTTCTCGCAAGGGCTGACGTTCCAATATTACGTTCCGCTCAACGAACGGCTGTTGTTCAACGTCAACGTTAACGCCTTTTACAACACCGATTATCATTCGAGCGCGTCGGACGCTTGGTTTTTCAACGGTTACGCGGCCGCCGCTTGGAAAATTAATCCGACGACGAACCTTCTTTTCGGCGTTTATTACAACCCCGCGGCGGAAACTTGGAAGACGATTCCGGTCGGCGGGCTCGTTTGGAAACCGCGCGACGACTTCTATTTAGAAGCGATGATTCCTTATCCGAAAATCGCCAAGCGCGTCGATTTGGGCCTCGTCGACCAAAACATTAACGCGTCTCCGCACTGGATTTACCTCGCGGGCGAAGTCGGCGGCAACAT
>JAFYVO010000285.1 GCA_017549085.1 Thermoguttaceae bacterium | reverse complement strand
GGTCCTTCACTTCCTTGCGGTTGAAGAACTCGAGGCCGCGGACGAGCTGGAACGGAACGCCGTACCGCTTCAAGGCGTATTCGAGGTTCCGCGAGAGCGCGTTCATTCGGTAAAAAACGGCGTAATCGCGGGGGCGACGCTTGCCTAAAGCGACTTCGGCGGCGATCTCCGCGGCGATCGCTTCCGCCTCTTCCTGTTGGTCGAGACATTGCAAAACGCGAGGAGCGACGCCTTCGCCGCGCTCGGTGTAAAGGTCTTTGTCCTTGCGGAAAAGGTTGTGCTTGATGAGCGCGTCGGCGACCCGAAGAACGCTCTTGTCGCTCCGATAGTTTTGCTCGAGCCGAACGACTTTCGCGTCTTCAAAATCTTGTTCGAAATTCAAGATGTTTTGGATGTTCGCGCCGCGCCAACCGTAAATCGACTGGTCGGGGTCGCCGGTAACGGCGAGGTTCGGGTAGTCGATCGAAAGCGCCCGAGCGATCGCGTACTGAACGACGTTCGTGTCTTGGTACTCGTCGACGAGAATGTATTTAAAGCGGCGGTCGAGGTGGGCGCGAATCTCCTCGTTTTCCTTCAACAGAACCGCGACGTGAAAGAGGAGGTCGTCGAAGTCGACCGCGTTCGCTCGACGGAGCGCTTCTTGGTAAGCCGGGTAAACTTCTTCGACGATTTTGCCGAGGAGGCTCCCTTCCTTCGCGCAATACTCCGACGCGGCGACGAGCGAGTTTTTCGCCCAACCGATCGCGGAGGCGATTTTCGGCAGGTCGACGCCGTTCGGGAGGTCGCGCTTCCCGACGATCTCTTCGAGGAGTTTCTTGCTTTGGTCGACGTCGTAAATGACGTAATTCTCTTGCAAGCCGACTTGCGGCGCGTAATAGCGGAGCAAATAAGCGCAGAAGCGGTGAAAGGTGCCGATCCAAACCCGCGAACCGGGCGAGAGCGTCTGGAGACGCGTCTTCATCTCGTCGGCGGCTTTGTTGGTGAACGTTAGCGCGGCGATTTGCGAGTCGCGGACGCCGTTTTCCATCAGCCAAGCGATCCGGTGCGTAACGACGCGGGTCTTGCCGCTTCCGGGCCCGGCCAAGACGAGAAGCGGACCGTCTTTATGCGTCGTCGCTTCGCGTTGAGCGTCGTTGAGGCCGATTAAGAGGCGGTCGGCGTTCGAAGTTGCGGGCGAGGCGGAGGCGGGCGTCGAGTCGGACATAACGGGCGTCGGCGGGAAAACGGGGGATTTCGGCAAGGGAGGAAAAACGGAAAAAACGGGCGAAACGACCGCGTTCGGCGGCGATTCTTTCATTAATATATAATAGTCGTTTGCGGAAATTTTTCAAGGACGGCGCCGACGCGATTTTTCGAGTCGGCGCGATTTGGCGAAATCGACAAGCGGGGCAAGACGCGGCGTTTGGGTAAGACGGGCGTTATTTCGGCGTTTCGGGCGCGTCGAGCGTTTCGTCGAGGAAGGCGAACGCGTCGAAACCGGCGGCGCGACCGTCCGACGTTTCGACGACGAAGCGCGTTCGGAGCGAATCGGCGGAAAGCGGAAGGCGCGTCGGGTCGAAAACGACCGGAACGACGACAACGAACGGCGCGGCGGACTCGGCGTCGGCGTCGGGAACGGGATCGACCGCCGGGTTCGGCGCGGGCGCGTCGGGGATTCGGGCCGAAAACGCGGCGTCCGGCGATTCGACCCGAACGAGCGAGAACGGTCGACTCGACGCGACGACGACGTTCTTGACGACCGGCGCGCCGGAGCGGAAGGCCGAAAAGTTCAACGTCGACGGCGAAACGGAAAGACCCGGGCGAACCGTTCCTTCGACCGAAAGGGTCGTCGGCGCCCGACGCTTCGAACCGTCCGACCAAAGGGAAACGACCGCGTCGAACGGCCCGACCGGCGCGTCGTCGGCGACCGAAACGAGGAGGGGCGTCGCTTGTTCCGCTCCGATTTGGCGCGGCGTTTCGAGTCGAACCGAAACGAACGGCGTCGACGATTCGGCGCGAACGATTCGTTCGTCGAGGGGCGCGAAAACGACCGCTCGGCGACTCCGGCGGGGCGCGTTTTCCGGCGTCGCGCGTTCGTCGACGAGGAAATTCAAGCGGGGCGGCTCGACGCGAACGTCGTCGACGATAACGGCGCGAACGCGGAGCGGGATTTCGACGCGTTCCGAACTCGGCGTCGCGAAGTAAACGAAAACGGAAACGTCGCGGACGCCGGTGAAACGAACCGCGTCCAACTCGACGACGACCGACGCGCCGACGCCGGGGGGAAACGTCTTTTGTTTCGGAACGAAAACGCGGACGCAACCGCAGCTCGCGCGGGCGCCGAGGAGTCGAAGCGGTTCGTTCGAAACGTTGACGAACGGAAACGAACGTCTTGCGAAGGAGCCGCGCGGAACGTTTTGGAAATTTTGCTCAGTTTGCGCGAAAAACGTTCGGGAACCGGGCGTTTCTTGCGCGAAACCTCGCGACCAAGGCGCGAAGAGGGAAAAAACGGCGAAAAGAACGAGAAAAAACGGAGCGCGGACGGCGAATTTTGCGCGACGCATCGGACGGGCCTTTCGTATTGTTGAGCGGGAAAACGAACGGTTCGGCAAAGTTTTCGGTTTTAGATTTTACGTCGTCGGCGTCGCGACCGGAAAAAGCGGCAAAGTTTGCTCGTTCGGCGGGGAGACGGGGAATCGAGGCCGCTATTTTCGTTAAAATAGGAACGTTCGTTTCGGCAAAGGGGGCGTTTCAAAAATTCGCGTCGCCGGACGTGAACTTTTTCGACGGCGGCGGTCGACAAAGACGATAACAGCGCGTCGTCGGGACGTCGTTTCGCTTTTTTTTTGGACGAAATTCTTTCGTTAACGTAAAAAAAGGGGGCGTCGCCCTTGACAATTGCGCCGCGAAACGTAAAGATTATATCGACGAACTTTTTTGTCCCGAACGTCGACGCAAATCGACGAGACGCGCCGTTTTTAGCGGTCGCGGCGGTTGGAGCGATTCGAACGAAGAAAAAGGACAAAAGGGGGACGGCGGCGGAATTTTTGCGTTTTTGCGGAAACTTAACGAGCGCGCCGGGTATCGAATAAAAATTAAGGAGGCGTCGCGATCGTCGAGCTTATCGGCGGCGGGCGACGGAAGCGCGTTAAAGGAAATTTAACGACGCGAAAGAAGGAGCGTCGACGGCGAGCGTCGCGTCGACGGTTTCCGAGTATTATTTTGCAAGGAGAAAGCGACGATGTCGAGAATTTTTCGAAACTTTAAAAGCGAATTCCAAAAGCGCGGCGAACGCGCTCCGCTGAAACCGCGGCGCCTCGCGACGGAGACCTTGGAAGATCGCCGACTTTTGGCTGTTTCGCCGGAGATTTTGACCGCGCTCAACGGGTACGAGTCGTTCGGCGACTACTCGGCGGACTCCGTTTCGACGATTGAAATCGCGAAAGATAATTTGACGCTCGACGCGCTCAACGCCGCGATCGCGCAAGCCGCCGCGACGCCGGGGGACGACGCTATTCTGATCGTCGGCGGCGGAACGCTGACCTTCCAACCGGGGGACAAAGCGATCTCGATCGAACTCGACGACGCGACGCAAGGCGCCTTGACGATCGTCGGGTACGGCGGGACGTTCGAAATCGACGCGGCGGGCGTCGACCGCGCTTTCTCGATCAAGAGCGGGACGGTCAAACTCGGCGCGATCGCGATCTCGAACGGTTCGGCGGACTTCGGCGGCGCGATCGCCAACGCCGGCGACCTTTACCTCGAAGACGCGGTTTTAACCGACAACAACGCGACCGTTAGCGGCGGCGCGATCGCGGACAAAGGTTGGATCTCGGTCGAAAACTCGACGCTCCTCCGCAACTTCGCGACGGAAAACGGCGCGGCGATCTATCGCGGCGATTTCGAGTTCGCGACGGACGAAGTCGTCGCTCCGGAAGCGACCGGAACGATCGCCGACGTCTCCGCGGCGTTCGGC
>JAFYVO010000284.1 GCA_017549085.1 Thermoguttaceae bacterium | reverse complement strand
GTTGCTTAGATTTCGAACGGCGACGGCAAGCCCAACGCGGCGAACGGCTTGGGGAACATCGTTCGGAAGGTTAAATAAAGCGGTTCCGAACCGGTCGGAAGGCGCGTTCCGTCGGCGGCGAGCAAAACCGGCGACTCGGTCGGGCTTCCGTCGGCGTTCGTTACCCGAACGACGCGTTCCCCGCTCTTCGCGTATAAACCGGCGTTCGCCTTCACGTCGTTCCAGCCGCGCGGGCGCCAACTGATTTTATAATCGACGTCGAAACTCGTCGACTCGGCCCGCGTCTCGGCGGAATACGTTATTTCCGCCTTCAACGTTCCCGGCGCGAAACCGCCCCAAGCGTCCGAGTTCGTCGCGTTGTGAAAGTCGCAAATTTTCGCGAGCGGGTTCGAAAATTCTTCGCGGCGATAACGCAACTCCAAAACGCCGCTCTTGTAAATAATCGGGTCGGCGAACCATTCCCCCAAAGAGTTGACGTTAAAACGTCCGTTCAAGTCCGCCGGGAGCGAATAATCCTCCGTCGCGATCGACGCCGAAAAGGTCAAAAGAACCGCGTCGTCGGTCGACGTTTCGGCGCCGTCTTCCGTTTCGGGCGTCTCCGCGTCGGACGCCGAATCGTCTCCGGCGCGAATCGTTTTGCTCGTTCGGCCTTCGACCGGAAACGTCGCCCGCCAAAGGAAGAGTTTGCCGTCCGGGCCGACGAAGCGCGGCGAGATTTTCCCGACGCGGACGCCGACGTAAACGAGCCCGTTTTCGACGTACCAAGAACCTTGACGCGGCAAAACCGGCGACGTCGCGATCGTCGCCGGGCCGTCAAGCGGCGAATCGACGTAAACGTCGTAAACGAGCCGCCCCGAAACGGCGAAAATTTGCTTGCCGTTCGCCCAGCGCCCGATTCGCTCGAAATCGATCTCGCGCCCGTCTTCCCGCAAGTCCGCTTTTACGACGCCCATTAGCCGAATACCTCCGCCGCGTTGCGCAAGATTTTGTCGAGCGTTCCCGCCGTCGCGTCCGACGACGACCGCGTTTCCGTCGCCGCGTCGCGAATCGATTCGAGAACCGCCAACGCTTTTTCCCAAAAACTCGATTCTTCGGTCGCTTTCGGCGCGACCGTCGCCGCGACCGTCGCGACCGCGTTCGCCGTCTGCGTCGTCGCCGGAACGGTCGCCGCGGTCGCTTGCGCCGCTCGTTCGGTCGCGGAACCGATTTTCGTTTGAAACGACTTTTCCCCTTGAATTTGCGCTCGATACAAGTCGGCGCTCCCTTCGCGAAGCGACGCGGCGGCCTTCTCGCTCTCCGGTTTCGGCGCGGCGCGCTCCGCCGTCTTCTCTTGCGACTCGGTCGCCCTTGCGTATTCGTTTTGCGCCTTTTGCTCGAGCGCCGCCCTCTCTTGCGCGTCGACGTCGCCGCGTTCGAACGCCGCCGCAATCTTCGCCGTCGTTTCGTTAAACTTGTCGAGCGGCGTTTTGAGCGCGTCGACCGCCGCGTCGACGCCGAGTTCGGAACGCGTTTTCTCCCGTTCCGACGCTTTTTCGGCGGCGGTTTCTCGGTCGAAAATCGTTTTCGCGGCGGCGACCGCCTTGTCGTACTCCTTTTGGTTGACGCGACCGTTTTTCAGCGCGTCGGCGTATTTGTCCAGCTCCGCTTGATAACGCTCTTGCGCCGTTTGCGCTTTTTGCGTCGACTCGGCGGCCCGCGCCAACAGGTCGGAATACCCCAAGTCGGCGAGGGACGCTTCCCGCGCTTCGGCGAGTCGAGCGTCGAATTCCGCTTGGTTGATCGCGCCGTTTTGAAACGCGTCGACGAGCGCCGCCGTCGTTTCGGCGAGACGTTCCCCCGCCGTTTTTTCGACGCCGAGTTTTTCCCGCGTTTGCTCCGTTAGCGTCCGGAGCGCGACGTCGTACTCCTTTTGACCGACGATTCCGGCGGCGAGCGCGTTCGCCCAATCGGCTTGCGCGTCGGCGAGCGAAACCGGTTTCGACTCCGTTCCGTCGACGCCGGTCGATTGGAAGAGCGTTTGCCGAGCCGCGTCGCGCGCCGTCTTCGCCGCTTGCGCCGACTTCTCCGCCTCGACTGCGCTCGCGTTCGCCGCTTCCGCTTCTTTCGCTTTCGCGGCGGCGATTTGGACGTTAAGCTCGGCGATTTGCCGCTCGATAACGCCGCGATTCTCCGCTTCGGCGTACTTGAGAATTTCGGCGAATTGCGCCCTTTGCGCTTCGAGCCGCTCCGACTCCGTTTCTTGCGACCGGCGCGCTTCGTCGACGAGCGTTTTCGCCGCGTCGTTATATTCGGCGATCGCGTTTTTGCGCTCCGCTTCGAGCGGTTCCAAGACGGCGGCCAACATTCCGGCGGCGCCGAACCCGACTCCGGAACCGCCCGCGCGCCCGGCGCTTTCGGCGAAACGCGCTTTCGCTTCTTCGATCTTCTTTTCCGCCGCCGCGACTTTTTCCGCCGCTTCGTCGAGCGCCGACTTCGGCTCCGCGAACGCGCCGAGTTCGAGCGCGTCCTTGACGCCGCGAATCTCTTTCCCGGCGACCTTCGCCAACGCTTCCAGCTTCTTGAACGAATCGGAAAGAAGGTCGGCGGCGTTCGCTTCCGCTTTGCTCGTCGCCCAAAACGCGAAAACGCCGGTCGCGACCGCGCCCAATATTGGCAAAAGCGGCCCGCCCGCCGTCCATAAACCGAGAAAAGCGCCGCGCAAGGTTGTCGTTCCAACCGTCAGCCCGCGAAACGTCGCGACCGCCGCCTTTCCGGAGCTTGCGAGTTCCGCGAATGAAAAGGCGCCCGCCGCCTCTTGCATCGAGCGCAACGACTGAAACGCTCCGCCCGCCGCCGCGACGCTTTCCGCCGCCGAAACTAAATTGCGTTGAAGCTCCGAAAGCCCGCCGTCCGCCGTCGCAACCACCGCGATAAGGGTCGCGAATTGCCCCGAAAGTTGCGAAACGCCGTCGACCGTCTTGCCGAACGCTTCGTTCGTCGCTTTCTTTTGTTCTTCCAGCGCTCGAGCGGTCGCCTTTTCTTGTTCTTCAAGCGCGCGAGCGGTCGCTTTCTCTTGCTCT
>JAFYVO010000283.1 GCA_017549085.1 Thermoguttaceae bacterium | reverse complement strand
TCTCGTGGTCGGCGTTGACGAACGGAATCGCTTCGTCGACGAAAAACGTCGTTTCGACTCCGCTTTCGGAGTCTTCGTCGCCTTCCTGTTTTTCCTTCACTTTTTTCTCGAGACGACCGCGCAAAAAGACGACGGCGTCGTTTCGTAAGTGCTGGCCGTATTTGGCGAACGCGTCGGCCCACATAATCGCCCGCATCGACGAGTCGAGGTCTTCCACTTGGAAAATCGCGAATTGGCTCGGGCGGCCCGGTTTCGGGTTCTTCGACGTTTTCACGTCGACGCCGGAGAGGGAACCGCCGATCGTCGCGAACGCGCGGTTCGGGAACTGCGTTACCTTCGCGATCGACGAAGCGTACATCTGCAACTTTTCGCGGCAGTCGCCCAACGGGTGCGCGGTAACGTAAAAACCGAGCGTTTCCTTCTCGTAGGTCGCCGTTTCTTTCGCCGACCAATCGTCGACGTTCGGGAGACCGCGAAGGTTTTCCGCCATTTCCTCTTCCGGCGTTTTCGGTTCCGGCGTCCCGAACGCTTCGTCGAAGAGACTGCGCTGGCCGCGCGCTCGGTCTTCCGCGACCGCTTGGCCGTTTTTGTAAGCCTTGTCCAACGCTTGCATTAGCTGCGAACGACGCGCCCCCAAACAGTCGAAGGCGCCGCATTTGATCAGCGATTCGACCGTCGTGCGTCCGACGAGCTTCGTGTCGACGCGTTCGTAGAAGTCGAAGAGGCTCTTGAAGGGGCCGCCCTCTTCGCGAGCGCGAACGATCTCGTTGACCGCGTCTTCGCCGCAAGCCTTCACCGCGGTCAAACCGAAGAGGATTTTGCCGTCGACGACTTTATAACGAGCGTAACAGGTGTTGACGTTCGGCGGAACGACTTCGATCCCCATCCGCTTGCAGTCGTCGACGTGTTCGACCGTTTTGTCGCGTTTTGTGAAGTTGCGCGCCGAAATGTCGCCGCAAAGTAGCGCCGCCATAAAGGCCGCCGGGTAGTGCGCTTTCAAGTAAGCGGTCGTGTACGCGACGTTGGCGTAAGCGGTCGAGTGCGACTTATTGAAACCGTATCCGGCGAAGACCTTGATGAGGTCGTAAAGCTCTTGCGCTTTCTCTTTAGTGAGCCCGTTTTCGATCGCGCCGGCGACGAAGCTGTCGTTGAACTTCGCGATAAGTTCGTGCTTCTTTTTACTGATCGCCTTAATGCAGGTGTACGCGCTCGAGAGCGGAACGTTCCCGAGACGGTTCAAGATGCGCATGATCTGCTCTTGGTAGACCATAACGCCGTTCGTTTCGGCGAGAACCTCCTCCAAAACCGGATGCAAGTAGACCGCTTCTTTGCGTTTGTGTTTAACGTCGACGTAGTCGTCGACCATCCCCCCTTCGAGCGGACCCGGGCGGTAGAGCGCGAGAACGGCGATGATGTCGCGGAAGTTGTCCGGACGCATGTTCATCAGGAGTTCGCGAATCCCGGAGCTTTCGAGCTGGAAAACGCCCTTCGTTTCGCCGCGGCAGAGGAGCGCGTAAGTGTCGGGGTCGTCGAGCGGAAGCGAATACGGGTCGACCGTTTCGCCGGTCGTTTCCTTAATGATCTGCACCGCGTCGGCGAGAATCGAAAGGTTGCGCAAACCGAGGAAGTCCATTTTCAGGAGCCCGGCTTTTTCGACTTCCGCGCCTTGCCACTGCGTAACGAGTTCGTCTTTGCCGGTCAGCTTTTGCACCGGAACGAAGTCGGTGAGCGCGCGTTGAGCGATGACGACGCCGCAAGCGTGCGTCCCGGCGCTCCGAGCGAGCCCTTCGGTTTGCTTCGCGTAGTCGATGAGTTCGCGAACGTCGGCGTTTTCTTCGTAAAGTTTGACGAGTTCGGGACTTTGGTCGAACGCCTTTTTGATCGTCATTTTCGGCGCGTCCGGGACGAGCTTCGTAACGGCGTTGACGTCCGCCAACGGGATTCCGAGCGCGCGACCGACGTCGCGAATCGCCAACTTCGCCGCCATCGTGCCGAAAACGCCGAGCTGCGCGACCTTTTCCGGCCCGTAGTGTTCCTTGACGTAGTCGATGATTTCGCCGCGCCGCGACTGTTCGAAGTCGATGTCGATATCCGGCGCCTCGATGCGGTTTTCGTCCAAAAACCGTTCGAAAAGGAGGTCGAACTCGAGCGGGCAAACGTGCGACATATTGAGCGCGTAACAAACGATCGCGCCGACGCCGGAACCGCGGGCGGTGCGGTGGACGCCGCGTTCTTCCGCGACGCGAACGAAGTCCCAAACGATAAGGAAGTACGTCGCAAAACCGAGTTTGGCGATGACGCCGAGCTCGCGGTTGAGGCGCGCCATAACCTCCTCCGAAAGCTCGCCGTTAATCAAGCGTTTCGGATTGTTGGCGTAACGTCGTTTGAGGCCTTGAATGCAAAGCTCGCGGAGGTACTCGTCCGGCGTTTTATTGTCCGGCGGAATGAAGATCGGGAAGAAGCGTTTGCCGAGTTCCAGCTCGAGGTTGCAACGGTCGGCTATTTCGAGCGAACGCCAAACCGCGTCTTCGAACCCGACGGCGCGCTCCATCATTTCGGCGCCGCTTTTGAGGTAAAACTCGTCGGAGTCCATCCGCATACGGTTCGGGTCGGTGCGGAACTTCCCGGTGTTGACGCAAAGAACAAGGTCTTGCGCGTCGGCGTCCTCGCGGCGGACGTAGTGAACGTCGTTCGAGATAACCGTCGGTATGCCAAGCTCTTGCGAAATGCGCAGCGTCCCCTGCAACGCGATCTTTTGCTCCGCGATGCCGTGGTCTTGCAACTCGAGGTAGTAGCGGTCGCCGAAAAGTTCGCGGTATCGCTTGGCGACGTCGCGGGCTCTAGCGTAAGATTCCGGCGAACCGTTTCCGTTGGCCAGCGTGCGCGCGACTTCGCCGGCCAAGCAACCGCTAAGGCAGATCAAGCCTTCGTGGCGTTGCTTCAGCAGCTCCCAGTCGATGCGCGGTTTGTAGTAAAAACCTTCCGTGAAGGCCAGCGACGAAAGGGCGAGAAGGTTTTCGTAGCCTTTGCGGTTCGTCGCCAAAAGCGTCAAGTGGTAGGACCGTTTTTCCGTTTTGTCAAAGCGAGAAATCGGCGCGACGTAAGCCTCGTAACCGAGAATCGGTTTGACGCCGGTCGCGAGGGCTTTTTGATAAAATTCGAGCGCGCCGTAGAGGTTGCCGTGGTCGGTCAGCGCGAGGGCCGGCATTTCGAGCTCTTTCGCCCGAGCGAGCAACGCGTCCAGCTTCCCGACGCCGTCGAGAAGCGAGTAGTGCGAGTGCGTGTGCAGGTGAACGAACGGAATCGCGCCGGACTCGGTCGGCTCCCAAGGCGTGCGAGGGGATTCGGCGTCGACGGGCGGAACTTGCGGGGCGTCGCTCATACGTAACTCCGGTCGGTTGGTAAAGCGGAAGGGGGAAAACGAGGGAACGGCGCGCTTGCGACCGCCTTTCGTGATCGGCTGTATTAATTATAGGGAGCCGCGCCGAATAACGCAAGGGAAATTTTTTCGCCGCCGCGACCCCGTCGGAGAGAAAAAGACGGAGAGACGGGAACTGTTGGATTTTTCGGAACGACCGTTATAATTGTAAAAATCTTTGCGGGAGGGGGGATTTTCTCGAAAAATTTTTAAAAAGAGAAAATTTTTCTTGCGAATCTAACGAAGAAGATTAAAATTAAAAAGAGGAACGCTCTTGTTTGAACGCTCCGACGCCGACGCTCGCGACGGCCGCTTTTGACGGTCGCGGAATTTTTGACGAAAAAATAGAGCGCGCCGTTCGGGACGATTTTGTCGAACAAAAATAGCGATTTTTTCGATCTTTCCGACGAAGGGGCGTCGTTTTAACGTTTGTTTGGCGACGCGGTCGATAAAAGCGGTTGAAATTGCGGAGCGTTCGAGGTATAACGGATAAGAGCCGCCGTTTGATCGGCGCCGCTCTTTCCGCGTCGGCTTCGCGGGCGTTCGGTCGAACGTTCGGCGGCGCGACGCGGTTCCCGTCGGCGGACGGCGACGGGCGCAAAAAAATGTTTGGACGAGCGAAAACGGAAGCGCGAAACTGAGCGCATACGGTTTCGTGATCGCGTTTTTTCGGCTTCCATTCCAATCGGTTCAAAATGATTTTCGGAGAAGAAGGACTGTGCGTATGAAAAAGAGCCTATTCAGAATATTGCCCGCCGCGGCGATCGCGCTGACGTTTGTCGGCGGCGCGGCGCAAGGGGCGGAATCTGAAGTTTCCATGGAGACCTATCGGTTAAGCGACGGGGCGAACTGCTTTTTGGTTCCGCTTCGAGCGGACGCCGTCGAATCGACGTCGGAATTCGTCGACGTCGCGGCTCTGGTCGACTTCTCCGCGTCTCAATTAGATTCCGACGTTCGCGCGAAGGCGCAAGCGGCGGTCGCGGCGATGATCGCGAACCTCCCGGCGAACGCTCGCGTTCAACTGTTCGTCGTTTCGAACGAAGTCGAAGCGTTGACCGACGGTTACGTCGCGGTCGATTCGAAAGAACTCGGCGCCGCCGTCGCGTCGTTGAAGACCCGCGCTCCGCTTGGCGCGACCGACCTTGAAAAAGCCTTTACCGTCGCCGCCGATTCGTTCGACTACAACGAAAACGCCGACCGCTCGATCGTTTTCGTCGGTCGCGGCGTCAGCGCCGGCGCGGCGTTCAACGAAGAAGTGTTCGGCGAAACGGTTGAAAAACTCGTCGACGCTCGCGTCCCGGTCAACGCTTTCGGCGTTGGGACGACCGTCAACGAAGACGTTCTCGGCGCGCTCGCCAACCGCACCGGCGGTTACGTCGTCGAAAAAGAAGCGACCGCGAAAGAAGCCGGTTCCCGCCTCGCTAAAGCCGCGACCGCGACCGTCTACTGGCCGGAAGAAAACGCGCTGACGATCGCCGGCGCCGAAGTCTACCCGAGCCCGCTCCCGCCGATCCGCAGCGACCGCGAAACCTACGTCGTCGGTAAAACGACCGAAGCGCTCGACGAAAACGTCGAAATTTCGATCCCCGCGACGATCGCCGACGGACGCGAAGCTGAAATCGCTTGGAGCGTCGCCCCGAGCGCGTCCGAATCGAGCAACCAATATCTTTACCGTCTCGTCGAAGACGCGGCCGCCAATTCCGGCGCGACCCTTTCGATCGCCGGTTCGCAATTCCTCGCCGCGCGTCAAGTCGCCTTGAACGCCGCGACCGACGAAGCGCTTGAACTCGTCGACCAAGCTCTCGCCGACGGCGCCGTCGAAGACGCGAAACGTTTGGCCGATTTCGTCGAAGTCAGCCTCCCGGCCGACGTCGAAGAAACGAAAGCCGATTCCGCCGAACTTTTCGCTCGCGCCGAACAAGTCATTAAAAATCAAAACCAAGCGAATTTGATCGACGCGTCCGAAGCGAACGTTCGCGTGATGACGCAACAAATGAAGACGCAAGCGCAAGTCGCTATGTCCGAAGCGCGCAAACTCGCCCGCAACAACCCGGACGCCGCGCTCCAAAGCGTTAAAATGCAAATCGCTTGCGTTAAGCGCGCCGAAGTCCTCTCGGCCGCCGACCGCGCTCTGATTCTGCACGACTTGAGCGCTTGCGCCGAACAAATCGCGTTCGAAAAAGAACAAAAAGCGGTTCGCGATTACGCCGCGATGCAAAACCAAGCGGTCGTCGACGCCGCGATCAAAGCGCAACAAACGCGTCAAAAGAATCAGCTGAAAGTCGAAGAAATTATGAAGCGCTTCGACTCGCTGATCAAAGAAAGCAAGTTCGTCCTCGCCGCGGAAGCCGCCGACGAAGCCGCCGCGCTCGCCGGTGAAAACTCCGCGCTCCCGACGCAAGCCGCGAACGTCGCTCGTTTGACCAACGCTTGGGAAGAAAACCAAAAGCTGCGGATGAAACGTCGCGTGAATCTTTTGGATTCGTTGATGTCCGTCGAACGCGCGCACATTCCGGTCTCGGACGAACCGCCGGTTACCTATCCGGAACCGGAAGTTTGGATCACGCTCTCCAAAGTTCGTAAGGAAAAATATAGCGCGACGAACCTCCAAGGTTCCGAAGCGGAACAACGCATCGGCCAAGCGCTTAACGTTAAAGTCGACGTTGAAGGCGGCGAAGATTCCGACCTCACCCTCTCCGCGTGGATCGAAGACGTCAAACGTCAACTCCGCGAAGAAGGCAAAGACATCAACGTCGTTTTCGACAATGTTAATATCGAAGAATCGGAAGCCGGCGGGCCCCCCTCGTCGATTATGATTCAAGAAAACCTGACCGGCGTTTCGCTCCGCAACGCGCTGAAGATCGTTTTGCGTCCGTACGACCTCGACTTCTGCATTTTGAACGACGCGCTGTTCATCACCACCCAAGACGAAATCAAGACCAATCCGGAAATTTCCACCAGTCTGCGACTCTACTCCGTCGCCGACCTTATTATGCAACCGAACCAAGGCGGCTCGATGATGGGCGGCATGGGCGGCGGTATGATGGGCGGCATGGGCGGCATGATGGGCGGCATGGGCGGCATGATGGGCGGCATGGGCGGCGGCATGATGGGCGGCATGGGCGGCGGTATGATG
>JAFYVO010000282.1 GCA_017549085.1 Thermoguttaceae bacterium | reverse complement strand
GTCGTTTGCAACCGCGCCCAACTCCCCGGCTTGAACCGCGCCCAACGCGAGCACAGCGCGGTCGGCGCCAAGTCGACGGCGACGCGTTCGGGCGCCGCGATCGGAATCTCGTCGCCGACGCCGACGCCGATTTCCGCTTCCAATTCAACGGCGACGCTTCCGACGGTTCGCGCGTCGGTCGGCTCGAAAATTTTCCAACCGTCGGCGCGACGCATATCGTCGATGAGGCGAGCGAAGGGCGCGTTTTTTCCTCGACCGTTCGCGACGTTCGGGGCGCAGGTCGCGGTTTCCGGCGCCGATTCGTCCGGCGTTCCCTTCGGCGCGACGGTTTCTTCGGACGAGAACGCGACGGCGCCGAGCGTCAACGCCCAAACGCCGAGCGTCGTCGCTCGCTTTAAGCCTCCGCCGTTTTTTCGCTTAAACGTCCGCGCTTTGCGTCGCGTTCGGTCGCTTCCCATATCGCCTATTTTACCTCAATCGCCTTATTCGCCAGAAACCGCGGCCTCGTTCTTACGTCGCGACCGTCGGGAGCCGCGCGGGCGTCAACTCGCGCCGACCGTTTGTTAGGATACCCTTTTTTCCCCGACGCGTAAAGGGGAAAAACGCCGTTTTCCCGCTATTCTTAGCCCCCCAACGCCGTCCTATTCCCTCGATTTTTCCCAATTTAACGCGCGACCTTCTCAGTCGCTCGCCGATTCGTTACGCGTCCGCGGGACGTTGTTCCGGCGGAACGATTTTTTCAAAAATTTCCGCGACGACGAGGTCTTGCTCCGGCGCGACGGTCTTCAAGTCGATCGTCAGCGCGTCGCGCGTCCAGCGCGTCAAGAGCCGCGGCGACGCCGTTTCAAAACGGAGCGCGAGCTCGGCGGGAGCGAACCCTTTCGGTCGCGCTTCGATCAGCCAAGTCGGCGACGAACCGAACGTCGCGTTGGCGCAAAGAGGGGAACGCCCCGGAACCGTTCGGACGCTCGCGACGCAAGACGCCGTTTCTAAGAGCGCCGCCAACCGTTTCGCGCGGTTCTCCAAGTTCGCGACCGACGTCGACAAAACCCGCAACGCCGGAATCGCCGCCAGCGCCGCGTCGCGTTCGCGGTAAAGTTCCAACGTCTTCGCGAGCGCCGCCGCTTCGCCGCGCCCCAACTTCGCCGCTCGCGCCGTTCTCGTTTTCGAAATTGCGTCGATTTTCGAACGCGAACCGAAAACCAACCCGCAAGAGGGGCCGCCGATCAATTGCGCGCCGGAGCAAAGGACGAGGTCGCACCCGCTTTTCAACCGTTCGCCGACGGTCGGGAGCGCCGCGTCGAAAAACTCCGACAGGTCGAGAATCGGCGCGAACTCGAATTCGCCCAAAATCGCGAAATTCAGTTTTTCCGCCGTTCGCAGTTTCACGAGTTCGGCGACGTCGACGCGGCGGCCTCCGGTCGTCCAACGTCCTCGGGTCGTCCAAACGAGCGCCGTTTTCGGGTTGCAAGCCGCCGCGTAATCGGTCGGGTCGACGGCGTTGCAGGCGCCGACTTCGCGCCGCTTGATCGGGAAAAAGTCGAGCGACGTTTCGAGTCGTTCGCCGGAGTCGCGTTCGTACAGATCGCGTCGAGCGACGACCAGTTCCGCGTCCGCCGCCAACGTTTCCAAGACGGCGACGCGAGCGGTCGCGAGATTCGGGAAGATCGCCGCCGACTCCGCGCCGGTCGCTTGACAAAGCCGCGCGATCGTTTCTTTTTCCCGCGCCGCGTCCTTCCGTTCGGAAAATTCCGTTCGCGGTTCCGCAAACGCCCAAGCCGCGTCGGCGACCGCTTCCGGCGCCAAGCGTTCGAAATCGTCGGCGAAAACCCGCCCCCGCGCGTCGACGACGAGCGGTTCCGCGTCCTCGCCAAGCGTCGACAACCGCCCGACGATCTTTTCGATCAACTCGGCCAAGTCGGGGCGCCGCAGTTCGCTCGCCGCGGAAAACGCTTCTTGCGACACGTCGTTCAGCACGCCCTTGACGACCGCCAAGACCGCCGACGGATGCAGACGGCTCGCCCAAGGTTTCACCGACGGCGACGCTAAAATCTCGGTCAAAAACGAAAAGGAAAAGGGCGTCGATTTCAACACTGCAACCTCCGTTAGCCACAAAAAAAGCGTTCGTTTTCTTTCGTTCGTTCCATTATATCCCGACCTCGACGCGTCGGCAAGACGGCGCAAACGATTCTCCGCGTCAAAAATTTCCCGAAAGGGCAAAAACGCAAGTTTCTTTCAAAAATTCCGGTCGCGCCCGTTGTCGAAATCGCCGACGACGTTATTATTAATAGACGGCGAACGTTCCGTCGAAACGCTCGACAAGCCGACCGGTTCCCGCGAACCGCGACGGTCGCTTTTTCCCCCGTTTCGCTCGTTTCGCCGACGATTTTAGTTTGCGCAGCTCGCCGAAATCGCCCGTTTTAACCCCGTAAATTACCGCCGAGGTCGCTATGTCGAACGATTGGGAAGACAAAAAACGGTTCAACGAAGAAAACGCCCCCGAAACCGCCGCGAACGCCGCGTCGCGCTCCGTCGACGTCGACGCCGAAGCGTCCGCCGCTCGTTTGTCCGCGCAAGCCGAAACGAACGACGCGTCGGACGACCCCCGCCCGTTCGAAATCAACGTCGCCGAACGAGTGAAGCGCCTCCCGCCCTACCTCTTCGCCGAACTGAACGCGCTCAAATACGCCAAGCGCCGCGCCGGAGCGGACGTCGTCGACCTCGGGATGGGGAGCCCGTCCGATCCGCCGAACGACTTGGTGATCGAAAAGCTCGCCGAAGCGATTCGCAACCCGAAAGTTCACGGGTACGGCGCCGCCCGCGGAGCGATGAACCTCCGCCGCGAAGTCGCCGCTCGCTACCTCAAATATTACGGCGTCCGTCTCAATCCGGAAACGGAAATCATCGCGACGCTCGGTTCGAAAGACGCGTTAAGCCACACGATCCTTGCGCTTTGCGGTCCAGGCGACTTGGCGATCGTTCCGTCCCCTTACTTCCCGGCGCACCTTTACGCGGTGATGTTGGCGGGGGGCGAAACGCTCGCGCTCGACGTTCGCGACCCGGCGCGGCTCCTTTCGGAAGTCGCGTTCGCTTGCGAACGATTCTACCCGCGTCCGAAGGTAATGCTCGTCAACTACCCGCACAACCCGACGGCGACGGTCGTCGAGCGCGAATTTTACGTCGATTTGGTCAAATTGGCGAAGAAATTCGGCTTTATGGTCCTTAGCGACCTCGCTTACGCCGACGTCGTTTTCGACGGCTACGAAACGCCGAGCTTCCTCTCCGTCCCGGGCGCCCGCGACGTCGGCGTCGAGATGACGACGATGTCGAAAAGCTACAATATGGCCGGTTGGCGCATCGGTTTCTGCGCGGGGAACTCCGAAATCGTCCGCGCGCTCGCGACGATCAAAACCTATTACGACTACGGCGGCTTCACCCCGCTCCAAATCGCCGGGATCGTCGCGATGCGGGAGCTCGACGCCGACGTCGCCGCGCAAGCGAAAGTTTACGAACGCCGCCGCGACGTTCTTTGCGAAGGGCTCGAGCGGCTCGGTTGGGACGTCGTCCGTCCGAAAGCGTCGATGTTCGTTTGGCAAAAGATTCCGGAAAAGTATATGCAAAAATACACGACGTTCGATTTCGCGATGAAGCTGTTGAGCGAAGCGAACGTCGTCGTCAGCCCCGGTTCGGCGTTCGGCCCGCTCGGCGAAGGTTACTTGCGTCTCGCCGTCGTTGAAAAGGAAGACCGACTCCGCCAAGCGATTCGCCAAATGGGGCGCGCGCTCCCGAACTTCTAACCGTTCCGACGTTCGGCGTTTGATTTACTCCGACGCCGAACAAAAATCAAAAAACGCGCCGCCGCTCCCGTTCGACCGTCCGGCGCGTTTTGATTTTCTAATAAACGCAACACAAAACAACCGCATTCGCGAAGGAAACCGCTTATGTCGCTCGAAACCGCTCCGCTTCTCGCTTTAACCGCGGGCGACCCCGCCGGCGTCGGCCCGGAAATCATCGCCGGCGCTTGGCGTTCGTTCTTCCCGACGCCCGCCGATTCGGCAAAGTCGGCGTTTCCGCTCCCGGCGTCGCGTCCGATCGTTTTCGGCGATCCCGACGTTATGCGTCGAGCCGTCGGCGTCGCGAAAACGGACGCTCGCGTCGTCGCCGTCGACTCGCTTTCCGACGCGGCGGACGGTTACGCGTCCCGTTTCGGCGCCTCGACGATTCCTTGCTTCCCCTGTTGCGACGCGTCGGCGGCTAAGGTGAAATTCGGCGAAATCTGCGCCGCCGGGGGGGACGCCGCGTTCCGTTCGTTGAACCGCGCTATCGACTTCGCGCTTTCGGGCGAGGTCGCCGGAATCGTTACCGCGCCCTTGCACAAGGAGTCGCTGAACCTCGCCGGACACAAATTCCCAGGGCACACGGAGATTTTAGCGTCGCGTTGCGGCGTTTCCAACTTCGGAATGGCGCTTTATTTAGGCCCGAATCCGGCGATCGCGTCGCCGACCGGCTTGGGCGTCGTTCACGTTACCTTGCACGCGTCGATGCGCAAGGCGCTCGACCAAGTAACGTTCGAATCGGTTTACGAGAAGTGCGGGCTGATTCGCCGCTTTATGGAGACGATACTCGGTCGGGAGCCGCGTCTCGGCGTCTGCGCGCTGAACTGCCACAGCGGCGACGGCGGTCTCTTCGGCGACGAAGAAATCCGGATCATTCGTCCGGCGGTCGAGGCGGCCCGCGCCGACGGACTCGATATTCGCGGCCCGTTCCCGGCGGACACGCTCTTTTTAGACGCGAAAAACGGTCTTTACGACGGAATCGTCGCGATTTACCACGACCAAGGGCACATTGCGATGAAGGCGTTCGATATGTTCGCGGCGGTGAACGTCGCGCTCGGTTTGCCGATTATCCGAACGAGCGTCGCGCACGGAACGGCGTTTCAGGTCGCCGGAACCGGAACGGCGAAGACGGAGAGCTTGCTCGAAGCGGTTCGAGTCGCCGCCCTCTTCGCCGCGAAAAAGCGAACGCCGTAACGTTTTTTTCCGCGTTTTGAGTTTTCGTTTCTTCGTTTTTTGTTTTACCGTCGAGCGTTTTGTTTTTTGCCGAAATCGCGTTATTCCCCGCGACGCTTTCGGCGCGCTCGACTTTTTCCCCGTGAACGCGTTTCCAGTTCTTTCGCAAACCGCCGCGCCCTTGCCGACGTCGCGCAAAACCTCGTTCACCGCAATCGCGAACCTTGCCGATATTTTTCGCGTCGCCGAGCGTCGTCATTATTCTCTATAGGCGATTTTTCGTTGTTTATCCGACGCGCCCCAACAAGATTTACTTTTCCGCCGCCAATTTTCGTTCGCTCAAACTTCAACGCCAACGCGGCGTATTTCACGCCCGCCCATTACTTTTTGCCGCCTCGCGCCTTGCCCCAAACGCAAACGCCCGCCCCGCGACTCTCCGTCCTTTCCCTCAAACGCCAACGCCGCCCGCGCTTTTCGTTAACTTTTCCCTTCAACCGCAACTCCGCCTCGCAACCAACGCCAACGCCGCCCGCTTTCCGCCTATCGCAATTACCGAATCCGTCCTAGGCTGTCGTTAAAGCCGACACATTCTTTCCAGTTTAAACGCCGTTGCGCAAACTTCGCTCGTCGGCAAGCGTTGCGTAAAAAGAAAAAAAGTCGAGCGTCTCTTGTTTGCCCGAATGTTCGCCCGGAGCTTCTCCATTCGCGCCGAACGTTTATTGTTCGCGTCGCCGATATTTTACGCAATCTCCGTCAAGCGCCCAGTTTATTGCCGGCTTCGTTAAAATTACCGTGTTTCGCTGGAATCGCAGTCAAGCGCCCAGCTTGCCGCAGACCGTCGTTAAAGTTGGCGCATTTTAACGCTATTCTCGTTAAAGTTGGCGCGTTTGCCCGCAAAGCGTCGTTAGAGTCGCCGCGTTTTGCCGCTGGTTGTCGTTAAAGTCGACATGTTTTTGCTAATTTGAACATCTTTCCGCGTCGAGGCTTTTTTGCCGCGCCGCTTGGCAACGCCCATTGCGAAAAAGGTCGATCGTCTCCGGTTCACAAGCGTTTTCGCCGTCGGTTAGTCGTTCGCGTCGCCGATATTTTATGTAATCGCCGCTAATCGCCCAGTTTGTCGCCGGCTTCGTTAAAATT
>JAFYVO010000281.1 GCA_017549085.1 Thermoguttaceae bacterium | reverse complement strand
AGCGGCACCGAAGTCGCGAAGGAAGCGGGCGAAATCACGATTCTCGACGACAACTTCCAATCGATCGGCAAGGCGATACTTTACGGTCGCACCATTTTCAAGAGCATCCGAAAGTTTTTGATTTTCCAACTTACGGTTAACGTCGCGGCGGTTTTGACTTGCTTCCTCGGGCCGATGTTCGGCGTCAACGTCGTCTTGACGGTCGTTCAGTTACTTCTTGTCAACTTGGTAATGGACACCTTGGCGGCGTTGGCGTTTGGCGCCGAACCGGCGTTGGCCGAATACATGAAGGAAAAGCCGATTCCGCGTTCGGAAAGCGTCGTTACGAAACCGATGCTGTCGCAAGTCATTTTCGGCTCGCTATTTATCACCGCGATCAGTTTGTCGATTCTCTTCGTCGCGCCGGTTCGCGGGCTCTTCGAAGCGGACGCGAAGCAAGCGGCGTTAAGGTCGGTTGAAATTCAAATCAACCATACAGACGACGCGACGTCGACGTCCGTCGCCGCGCCGCTCGACGCGCAAGCCGACGAATCGCAAAACACGCCGGTTAAAGAAGTTGGCGCGCTGGACGAAGTCGGCGACGCGCATCGGGAAGCCCAACTCGACTACCTGCGTTCCGCCGTTTTCGCGTTCTTTATGATGGCGATCGCGTTCAACGGCTTCAACGCTCGCACAACTAAAACAAACGTTTTCAGCGGTTTACGCCAGAACCCGACCTTCCTTTGGGTCTTCGCCGGCGTCTTCGCGTTGCAATTCCTCGTCGTTACGTTCGGCGGCCCGGCCTTGCACGTTCAACCGTTAACCGCGTCGAGTTGGTTCTGGTGCGCGCTCTTTGCGTTCGCGATTATTCCGCTCGACCTGCTCCGAAAAATCGCGTTTAATCGTTGATTCTCAACGTTTAAACCAACTTCGCGGCGTCGTCTCCATTTTGCGAACACTCGGAGGCGACGCCTCTCGCTATCTTTAAACGAAAGTTGCCAAAATGACTTTACTCTCGTTGTCGCGCGCTTTACATTTTGTTTTAGCGTCGTTCGTCTGCGCAGCGTCGTCCGCCGTTTTCGCTCAAGACGCTCCGGAAACGCCCCTTGTCCCCGCCTCCGCCCCGACGCAGATCGTCGTTTCCTTCCCGGAAAAGCCGGTCGAAATCGCGCCGACGATTTACGGACAAATGCTCGAAGACTGCAACGACCGCGTCATTTACGACGGCGTCGTCGGGAAAAACGGCGAAGCGCGCCCGCATGTCGACCAACTTTTGCGCGACCTCGACGTTCCGGTCGTCCGTTGGCCCGGCGGCACGTTCATCCTCGAATACCAATGGGAACGCGGCGTCGGCCCGGTCGACGAACGCCCGACCGTCCCGGTTCGCTGTTGGGGGGGCGTCGAGAACCACCGCTTCGGCACGGACGAGTTTCTCGCTTGGTGCGAACGCGTCGACACGGCGCCGTACATCAACCTGAACGCGAACCTTCACCCCGATCCGGAGCTCGGCGGTTCGCTCGAGAAGTCGCTCGCTTGGATCGAATACGTCGTCGGCGACGCGTCGACGCAAGGCGGCCAACAGCGCGCAAAGAACGGCCGCGTCGAACCTTACAACGTCCGTTACTGGTGCGTCGGGAACGAGGAATGGGGCGGGTTCGGACAAGGCGTCAAGTTAAACGCCGAGCAATACGCCGCGCTGTTGGACGTTTGGTCGACGGCGATTAGCGCTCGTTTTCCCGACTTGGAGCTGCTCGGCGTCGGGCATAACGCCGCTTGGAACGAAACCGTTTTGAACCGTTGCGGCAAGAAAATCGACTGGTTGACGCAGCATTATTACGTCAACGCCCGCGTCGTCGACGGCAAGCTCGTTTCCCCCGACGCGACGCTCTTCGCGCCGGCCCAAACGGAGGCGCATTTGCGCAAGCTCGCGCAAATCGTCGAAGCGGCGAACGTCCGCTTGAACCGTCAAGACCGCCCGATTCGACTCGCCGTCGACGAATGGAACTGCCGACACGCCGTTAGCGAAAACGGTTCGCCGTCAAGATTTACGCGCCAAGACGCTCGCCGCCTTTACGACGCCGTCGTCGTCGCCGGAACGCTAAACGCGTTCGTCCGCGCGACTCCGACGGTCGCGATGGGGACGTATATTTTCCCGGTCAACGGACACGGCGTCGTCAAAACGGTCGGCGAAAACGACGCTTACCCGACGGCGCTTTACCCGATCTTCCAAACGTATCGGCGCAAAATCGTCGGCGTTCGCTGCGACGCGACGGTTTCCGGACCGGGCGTTCGGTCGGCGGACGTCAAATTCGCGCTCGTTGGAGACGCGGACGGGGAGAAAATAGAGCTTCCGGAAACGCTTCCTTACCTCGACGCCGTCGCGGCTTCCCCGGACGCTACATCGCTTAACGTCGGCGTCGTCAACCGTTCTTCGACGACGGCGCAAGTCGCAAACGTCGAACTTCCCGAGGGTTGGGTTCCGGTCGCGAAAAGCGAACTCGTCGCCGACGCAATCGTTTCGGCTAACGACGCTTCGAATCGCGACGCGGTCGTTTTGAAGTCGAGCCCGGTCGACGCCGCCGAACGTTCGTTCGTCGTTCCGCCTTGCGGTTTCCTCCTCCTCGAATGCCGCCGCGACGCCGCGAAGTAACGCCGTTCGCGTTTTTTTCCTTTCCTTTTTCTTCCTTCTAACATTTTAAGAGAAAGGCTGTTATGACTCGCCGAACATTCCCGAATCGCTCCGCGACGCTCGCCGTTTTTTCGCTCGCCGTCGCGCTCGGCGCTCCTTCGCTTTTCGCCGACGACGCCAAGTCGCAAACGTCGCTCTCCTCTTCTTCCGAACAAACCGCCGCGCCCGCCGCGACGGTCGTCAAGCCGGACGCTCCGCCGACGCCGCTTGCGTTAAAGCGTTCGTTTGGCGGCGTTTACCCGCATCTCGCTTGGTTCAACGACGAAGACGAATGCGGAACCGGCGCGGTCGTTCCTTGGGCGGGGCGGCTTTGGACGATCACCTACGGGCCGCACGCCCCCAACGGTTCCAGCGACAAACTTTACGAAATCGACGCCGACTTGAATCGAACGACGCGCCCGGAAAGCGTCGGCGGCACGAACGCCAACCGGCTGATTCACCGCGATTCGAACCAGCTTTTCATCGGGTCGCACGCGATCGCCGCCGACGGCACCGTCCGCACGATTCCGCATTCGCAAATGTTCGGGCGCCACACCGCCGTCGCAAGGCACCTAACCGACTCAAAGAACAAGGTTTACTTCCTCACGATGGAAGAGGGCCTTTACGAAGTCGACGTTAACACGCTCGAAGTCAAGGAAATTTACCCCGACGGCAACCGCCCGCGACCGGACGGCGCCGACGTTCTCCCCGGTTACCACGGCAAAGGCGGCTACTCGGCGCAAGGTCGGCTCGTTTACGCCAACAACGGCGAAAACTCGGCCGAGGCGCGCGTCAATCCGAACGTTCCGTCCGGCTGTCTCGCGGAAAAAACGGCGAACGGCGATTGGCAAGTGGTTTTGCGCAAACAGTTTACCGAAGTAACGACGAAGGGCGGAATCGACGGCGCCGACGCGGAAACCGATCCGCTTTGGGCGCTCGGCTGGGATTATCGTTCCGTTATTCTCGCGCTTCTCGACGGCGGCCAATGGAGTTTTTACCGACTTCCCAAGGCGTCGCACTGTTACGACGGGGCGCACGGCTGGAACACCGAATGGCCGCGCATTCGCGAAATCGACTCGCCAACCGATCTTTTAGCGACGATGCACGGGCATTTTTGGCGTTTCCCGAGCGATTTCAGCGCCGCCAACGCTCGCGGAATCCGCCCGCGCTCGACGTATCTCAAAGTTATCGGCGACTTTGCGTTTTGGAACGGGCGAATCGCGTTCGGTTGCGACGACGCGGCGAAGAGCGAATTTTTGAACAAAACGCCGCTCAAAGGGCAAGTCGCGGGCCCCGGGCGTTCGAACTCGAACCTTTGGTTCGTCGAGCCGGAAAAACTCGATTCGTTCGGCCCGGCGCTCGGACGCGGCGCCGTTTGGTTTGACGAAGCGGTCGAGCGCGACGCGGCGTCGGACGCCTATCTCTTCGCCGGGTTCGACCGTCGGAGCGCGTTCGTCGATTTCGCCGACGCGACGCTTCCGGAAGGCGTTCAAAACGTTGAAATTACGTTCGAAGTCGACCGCGACGGAACCGGCGCTTGGGAACCGCTGAAAACGGTCGTCGTCCCGAAAAACGCTCCTTCGCTTGCCGCGACCGCCGCTCAAAACGCCGACGCAAACCAAGTCGGCGGAAGCGTTTGGGTCGATTTCTCGGAAGCCGAAACCGGCGAATGGATTCGCGTCCGTTCGAACGCCGATCTCGTCGACGCGACCTGCTTCTTCCATTACAAGAACGCCGACGAACGCCCGACGGAAGCCGCGCCGGTTTTCGACGGAATCGCTTCTCCCGCCGACGTTTCCGACTTCCTCGGCGCCCGTTTTTGGGTTCGCTCCGACAACGACCGCCTCGCCGTCGTTTCGTCGTTAGTGAAAAACGGCAAAGTCGCGGAGGAACGCTATTACGAACTAACCGAAGACGGTCGCCTCGAACGCGTTCCTTGCCGTTTCGAAGGAGGCGAACCCGGAACGATTAGCCGCGTTAAGGCGATGGTCGAGCCGCGACTCCCGGCGTCGGAAGTCTTTTCAATCGACGAGTTAAGCGCCGTCGTCGCCTTGAACGGGAACCGCTATCGCCTTCCTATCGGCTCCGAAGAAGCGGCCCGCGTCGCGTCGCCCCTTCCTTGCCGTCTCGACCGCGAAACGGCGACCGAACGCGACTTATTCCATTGCGCTGGAACGTTTTACGAACTTCCCGCTCAAAACGCGGGCGGCTTCGCGAAGATTCGTCCGATCGCGACCGACGGTCGACTGATCGTCGATTACGTTTCGTATCGCGGTCTGCTCGTTCTCGCGGGCGTCGTTCCGCAAGATGTTCAAAACTCGACGGTTAACACCGTCGGATCGACCGAGTCGGTCGCCGAAAAAACGCCGAAAACCGGGCGAATCGTCCGCTCCGACGACGGCGGCGCCGCGCTTTGGCTCGGTTCGCTCGACGATCTTTGGTCGTTCGGAAAAGCGGTCGGACGCGGTTCCGTTTGGCGCGAAACGTCCGTCGCGTCGAGAGTTCCGTCCGATCCGTTCCTCGCGACCGGCTTCGATCGCAAAACGCTCGTTCTCGAAAATCACTCGGAAACCGACGTCGAAATCGCGTTGGAAACGGACGCGACCGCCAACGGCGATTGGCGGGAGTATCGTCGTTTCCAAGTCCCGGCGAAGCAAAAGGTTGAGTTTGATTTCCCAGACTCGTTCCAAGCGTATTGGCTCCGAACGGTCGCCGACCGCGACGCTAAGCTAAGCGCGACCTTTATTTATCGTTGACCTTTCCGTCCCGCGTCGCGCTCCTGCTCGCCGCGACGCGGGAGTTTGCCTTTATAGAGCGTCGCGTCTCTTGCTCGGCGACTAATCGGCGCTCTTTTCAAGAAAAAACGCGTCCTTTTCTTGACGTCCGCCCCTTGCGACGGTATAATAAACGACGCGCCGAGTTGAAAATCGCTTTTCCGCTTCAGTTCGACTTTAACGCCCGTTCGCAATAAGGAGCGTTTATGCCCGTTCGCCTCGTCGTCGCCGACCCGCATCCCGTCGTCCGCGCCGGCCTATATTCCTTTTTTTCGGACGGCGACGTCCAAATCGTCGACGAAGCGCAAACAGCCGAACAACTCGTCGCGAAAACGCTCGTCGCGAGACCGGACGTTTTGCTGCTCGACGTTAAGTTCCCCGATTTGACGGGTTTCGAAGCGGTCGAAACGCTAAGAGCGCAGCGGTACGACGGACGAATCGTTTTTTTCGCCGACGTTGAACAACAAGCGTATTTTGCGCGCGCCCTCGCCGTCGGCGCCGACTCGTATTTGTTGAAAAAAACGTCGCGCGCCGAACTTACGCGGGTCGTTCGAACGCTCGGAAGCGGCGGAGCCGATCCCAACGGCGCGCCTTGTTCCGGCGAACTTCGCCGCGTCGCGTCGTTGTTAAGGCGACGTTCGACCGCTCCGTTAAATCCGTTGACGGCGCGCGAAACTCAAGTGTTGCGGCACGTCGCTTTCGGATTGAGCAACAAAGAAATCGCCGCGTCGTTGCAGTTGAGCCTCGACACCGTTAAAGAACACGTTCAAAATATTTTGCGAAAACTCGACGCTCGCGACCGCGCGCAGGCCGCCGTTTGGGCCGTTCGCAACAAACTGATTCCTTAAATTTAAGTTCGTCGCCTCGACGCGGCGAACCCGATTCACCTTTTTTGCGCCCGTCGCGACGACGGCGCGCCTAAGGACGCCAACTTATGAGCGACTCTAAAGTCCATCTGCTGGTTCGTTACGTAGACAACGCGGCGATCGCCGACTGCCTCGACGTTAAACTGAACGAGGAGCTTAGCATCCAATCTTGGGGCGACGAAATGTACGCGTTGATCGAAAACTGCAAAAAAGAACGCGTTATCGTCAACTTTCAAAACGTTAAGTTTATGTCGAGTTCGGCCCTGCGCGTGTTGATCACCGCGAACAACAAAGCGAAAGCGAAGCGCGTCGCCTTCTTCCTTTGCCGTATCGACGAGAATATTTTGGAAGTTTTCAAGATTACGAAACTCGACACGCTTTTCAAAATTCGCCCGACCGAAGTCGAAGCGCTTCATTCGCAAATTTAGCGGACGACGCGAACTTTTTCGTTCGCGCTCGTTTCGCGCCTTTTTTCGCGAGCATCGTTATGTCGACGCAATTAAACAACGTTTGGCGTTCCAGCACGTCGTTCCCCAGCGTTTCCGGAGCCGAAGAAGCGTTTGTCGACGCCGTTCTTCAAGAACTCGAGCGACGCGCTTGGTCGCCTAAAGACTTGTTCGCCGTTCAATTAGCGTTGGCGGAGGCGATAACGAACGCCGTCGAACACGGCAACCGGCGCGACGCGACGAAGAAAGTCGACGTTTCCGCCGAAATCTCCGCCGAACGCGTTTTATTGTCGGTGCGCGACGAAGGCGAAGGGTTCGACGATTCCGCGACGCCGAATCCGACGCTCGACGAAAACTTAGAAATCCCGACGGGGCGCGGTCTCCTCTTGATTCGCAGTTTTATGACGAACGTTTGGCGCGGTTCCGGCGGCGCGGAAATCTTTATGGAAAAAAAGCCGTCCTCCGACGACGCCTAATCGTTTCCGTTCGTTTTTCGTTTATGCGTCGAACGCGAACGCTCATTATTGCCGAAACGTAAAAAAGCCGAGTCGGAAGCTCCGACCCGGCTTTTTTAACGTCCTTTCTTAAAGAACTTAGAACTCAACGCTCAAATCGTCGTCAAACGCGAACGCGTCTTCTTCGTCGTCGGCTT
>JAFYVO010000280.1 GCA_017549085.1 Thermoguttaceae bacterium | reverse complement strand
TTGGGCTGAATTACTTCTTCCAAGACGAGTTGCAACTCGGAACCGGCGACCGAATTTGGACCGACGACTTGGCGGAAATCTTCGCGGCGCGCAAAGGTTACCCGCTTTGGGCGGCGCTTCCGGCGGTTTTCGACGCCGACGTCGGGGCGCGAACGGAGAAAAACCGACTCGACTTCGCCGACGTTCGCGTTCGGCTCGCCGAGGAACGTTATTTTCGTCCGATATTCGATTGGCACGCGTCGAAGGGGCGGATTTACGCTTGCGACTCCGCCGGGCGAGGGAAGAATCCGGTCGAGTTCGGCGATTATTTCAGCGCGACTCGTTGGTACACAGCGCCGGGACACGACACCCCGGGCGATCGCGCCGATTTTATCAAATTCAAGGTCTCGGCGTCGGTCGCGCATTTATACAATCGGCCTCGCGTTTGGCTCGAAGGGTATCACTCGTTCGGTTGGGGCGCGACGCCGGAGCGGCTGCTTTTCGCGTCGAACGAAAACTTTCTTTTCGGCGCGAACTTGTTGAATTTACACGGGTTGTATTATACGACGTACGGCGGTTTTTGGGAATGGGCGCCCCCTTGCTATCACTTCCGCCAACCTTATTGGGAGACGTTCGGCGCGTTTTTGAAGTATTTTGAGCGTCTTTCTTTCGCGTTGACTCGCGGCGTTCAGCGGGCCGATTTCCTTGTTCTGTACCCGGTAACGTCGTACCAAGCGCGGCTCGACGGACAGCGTTCGCACTCCGTCGCGTTCGCCGCCGCCGAAAAAATTTACGCGACCGGGCGAGACGTCCTTTTCGTCGACGACGATTCGCTGAAACGGGCGAAGGTCGACGGCGCGCGGCTGATTATCGGCGATTCGGAACACCGCGTCCTTGTTTTGCCGGCGTCGCGCGGGATTCGTTGGTCGACGTTGGCGAAAGCGCTTGAATTTTACCGCGCCGGCGGAACGGTCGTCGCGCTCGACGCTTTGCCGGAAGCGTCCGACCGAGCCGGGCGCGAGGACGCCGAACTCGACGCGGCGGTTCGCGAAATTTTCGGCCTGACCGCCGCCGAAGCGAAAGCCGGGAAACGCTCGACCGTTCAAACGAACGCAAAGGGCGGGCGCGGCGCGCTGATTTCGGCGAATTTTAGCGAAAATGGCGAAAATGCGCGGGTTGCGCAAGATAAAGAAGCGGAAGAAGGAACGCTCGTTGGGAAAAACGGCGAACTTGCGAAGATTCGGCGGTACGACGGCGGCTTCGAAGGGCGTTGGGCTTGGAGTTCGGAACTGGAAAAGAACGTTTTCTTCAAGTGGGTCGCCGAAGGAATCGGAAGCGAGCCGGTCGAGTTTGCGGTTCGTTTCTTCTGCGACAACGCCGGGGCGCTTTACGTCGGCGAGCGAAAGATTTGCGATAACGCCGATTATTCCGGCGGGTGGAGCGGAACGTTGACGCTGAAAGACGGCGACGTCTTGACGATCGACGGTCGCGACGCCGACTCGCCGCGCCGCGGTTCCGCCGGGTTCTTCGTCGCGCTCGTTAAGGACGGGAAGACGGTCGCGTCGACGGAAGATTTCCGATATTCGCTCGACGGGCCGAACGGCGCGGCGGCGAAAAATGGGCGAGGCGCGCAAAATGGCGAAGCGGCGCAAAGTAAGGAAGAGGCGGCGAAGGCTTGGCGGCTCGGAACCGACTTGGCCGGAACGCGCCCGGTCGACGTTTGGAACGTTCACGTCCTGCACCGAACCGGCGTCAACAGCGAAGCGAACGGCGGCGGAAACGCAAACGGCGGGCAAGACGCGGCGCTTTGGGCAAATCTTAACGAATTTTTGGGCCGCTTCCCGAAAGAGGTTTTCGACGCGAAGACCGGCGCTCCTTGCGCGGCGTCGCGGCGGTCGTCGGCGGACGCGGAACTTTTCTTCGTGATGCGCGGCGAGAAGGGCGCTTGGTTGAACTTCCCGGCGCAAGGTCGGGCGGAATTTTGGAACGCTTGGGACGGTTCGCGGCGCGAAATCGTCGAGGCGTTCGAAACGAACGACGGTTTAAACGGCGGAACGACGACGCTCCGTTGGCCGTTTGAGAAGACCGAAGCGGGGATCGTCGTTTTTTGGAAGAACGAAAAGCCGACGCGGCGTTTGACCGCGCTTGAAACGGACGTCGCGGAGATCGTCGAGCTGAATTGCGACGCGAAAAACGGCGGTTGGACGGCGCTGGCGTTCGCGGGAGGCGATTCGGCGGCGAAAACGGCGGCGGACGGGGCGCAAAAACCTCAAAACGCGCAAAATTTGCAAAATCGTCAAAAAACGATTCGGCTGACGGCCGCCGACGGGACGAAACGAACGCTTGTCGGGACGGCGCCGGAAACGTCCGCGCCGCTCAAACTCGACGGCGAATGGTCGTTTGAGCTTGAGCCGACGTTGAATAACCGGTTCGGCGACTTCCGCCTGCCGATTTCGGAGGAAACGCTCGGGGCGGAAGCGCGGCGGTTCGATTGCGTCGCGACGTTTAGCGATTCGGCGCGGAAAGGCGAAGCGGCGAAAAGGGACGGACTTGCGCAAAACGGCGAAACCGAGCAAAACGTCGGGGGTGCGCAAAATAAAGAAAATGGAGAAGGCGGGGAGTCGGCGAAAGCTGGGCGAGACGCGGCGCCGTCGTTCGACGGGGCGGAGCGCGTTCTTTGCGATTTCGGCCAAAAGTTTTGGCGACTCGGCCCGTTCCCGGCGGGCGTCGACGTCGCGGCGCTCGACGCGAAGTTGGCGGCGTTGCGAACGGTCGACCCGAGCGTTCCGGTCGTCGTCGACGGGCGCGAGTTTCGCTGGACGCCGCTCGGCTTTTCTTGGCGTTGGGGGATTGAAGGATACCCGGGGCGCCAAGGGTATCACGGGCTGAAAGAGAAGATCGATTCGCGCTTCATCGGGCTCGGGAAGAACGCGTCGGCGCTGAACGAGACCGTTTTCGCGCCGGAAGAAGCGGGGTCGATTTATTACCTTTGGTCGACGGCGGCGGTTGCGAACGCTTCGGCGGACGGAAAAAACGGCGTTAAAACCGACAAAACCGTTAAAACCGGTAAAATGGACGGCAAAGACGGGAAAAATAGCGGGAATGGCGAGAATAGCGAAAGCGGCGGAACGGCGGCGATTCCGGTCGACGTTTGCGTCGGCGGCGACGCTCCGGGCGCGCTCTTCGTCGACGGGAAACGGTTCGACTTCGGCGACCCAACGACGGCGCTCGTCGTTGCGGAAGAGGGCGCGAACTCGCCGGTTTTACTCCGATACGACGCGGCGGGACGGCGTTCGTTCGCGTTCGTCGCTCGGACGGCGGCGGAAAATAGCGAAAACGGCGAAAATAGCGAAGGCGGAATGGGCGTTCAAAAGGTTGCGACGGCGCTTCGCGTCGAGAACGGAACCGACGCCGGCGCTTGGAACGACGAAGCGGCCAACCGCGCCGCGACCGAAGCCGGGAAGCGGACGCCCCTTTCGACCGTTTGGTTCGATCGGCCCGGCGTTCTCGACTTCGACGTTTTCGGAACGGCGGCGAAACGCCCGACGTATTGGTTCCGCTTCGTCGCTCCTCCGGGTTGGAGCGGCGCGTCGATTCCGTTGCGCGGCGCTTTGAAGTCGGTCGTCGTCGACGGGAAACCGATCGACTCGGCGAGTTTCGAACGGAAATCGATCGACGTCGCCGGAAAAGATTTTTGGCGCGGCAAAGGTTTCGCGTCGGAAGTCGACGGGGAGGCGAAGAACGATTTTAACGCCGAAAATTGGGCAAACGGCGCAAACAAGGAAGACGGCGACGTTTTCGCGGCGTTTTCCGAGCGGTCGATTCGTTGGGAAACGCTTCAATTCGCCAAACCGTTTGAACGGGCGGCGACGGTCGCGCTTGAAATCGAACCGGAACCGGGCGTCTGCGGCGGCGCCGTCTTCCCGGAACCGATTCGGCTGAGTTCGGGCGTTGGAACGGCGGAACTCGGCGACTGGAACGGTCGCGGCGTCTTGGCCGGTTATTCAGGCGGGGTAAAATACGGTAAAACGTTTGTTTGGGAAAACGGCGCAAAAGGCGCGGAAGACGCAAACGGCGAAGGGACGGCGAACGAGCGAGTTTGGCTCGATCTCGGCGGCGTCGGGGCAAGTTGCCGGGTTTCGCTGAA
>JAFYVO010000279.1 GCA_017549085.1 Thermoguttaceae bacterium | reverse complement strand
GTTGGTTCGTTGACGCGTTCGACGGCGGAGCGAAAAGAAGCGGCGCCGCGTTTTGAAGCGCTTTAAAACGCGGCGCTCGCTTTTTTTCGGCGGCGAAAGAAGACGTTAAAATTTTTTAGAGAAATTTTTCTTTGCAATATCCTCTTGTTTTTACCTGTTGCAAATAAACAACTTGCAATGATTTTGGGGCGCGTTGGAAAGAAGAAAAAACGACGTTTGTTCCGTTTGGCGCCGCGTTTGCCTAATTGCGGGCGTTCCCCTTGAGAACGCGGCGCGCTGGGTGGCGCGAGGATACCTTGCCCGTTCCTCCGTCAAGTCGTTTCGACTCGCCGCGTTCGAAGGGGGTTTTTTATTTCTTGACGGCGCGTTCGGCGTCGAGCGACTTCGCTATTTTGTTTCTTTTGACTACTTTAACTTTTCGGCGCGGCTTCAATCGGCGGACGTTCCCTTATTTTGCGGAAAAGAGCTGGAAAGCGCGAAAAGCGCTTGCGTCGCGGCGCGTTTTCCTTTATATTAACGCTAAACGTCGCCGTTTGGTTGGAACGTCGACGGTGTTTAAGCGAAATAGTAAAAATAAGAAAGTCGGCGGGGCGGCTTGCGCGTCGACGGGAGACTGTTAAGATGAAAAGCGTTGCGAAATTAACGTCGGCGCTCGCGTTCGCGGCCCTTTGCGCCGCGTTTTCGACGGGAAGCGTCGCGAAAGCGGAGACGATGAAAGAAAAAAATCCGACCCCGAAAGCGGGCGAACAAATTTTGATGACGGCGGAACTTCCGCTCGCGACCGGCGGGACTTGGACCGGCGGCGACGCGATGCCGCTCGGCGGCCCGAACCCGATCGACGAAACGAAGACCGAAACGCTGAAGTTCTGGTTCTTCCTCCCGTCGAACGAAGCGGAAAAAACGGACGCGGGCTTCCCGCTCCTCCTCTTCCTGCACGGCGCGGGCGAACGCGGCGACAATCCGGAAAAAGTGAAGGTTCACGGCCCGGCGATGATCTGCTCGAAACCGGAAAAAGCGAAAGATTGGCCGTTCCTGACCGTTTCGCCGCAATGCCCGGGCGTTCGTTTCTGGTCGCCGGCTCAGCTGCGCGTTTTGATCGACCAAATCTGCGAAAACTATCCGGTCGACCGTTCCCGTATTTACATTACCGGTCTTTCGATGGGCGGTTTCGGGACTTGGGGCCTGATCGCGCACTCGTCCGATATTATCGCGGCGGCGGCTCCGATCTGCGGCGGTTACGGCGTCGAGTTCGCGCCGAAGATGACGAAAACTCCGATCTGGACGTTCCACGGCGACGCGGACGGCGCCGTCAAGTACGAGTACACGAAGAACCTCGTCGAAGCGGTCAAAAAAGCGGGGAACGACGATATTCAATTCACGACGTACCCGGGCGTCAATCACAACTGCTGGACGCAAACCTACGACAACCCGGAACTTTACCGCTGGCTGTTGTCGAAAAAGCTCGAAAAATAAGCGTTCGAGCGCGGTTTAACGAAGGGAACGCGCGGAAAAGCCGAAATTTGCGGCGTTTGTCGCGAAACTTTCGCGCTTGAAAAGCGTTTAAAAAACGTCGTTTCGCGTCGTCGCGGGCGGCGTTTTTTTATTGGCGGTAATTATTGAAACGATTAATCAAAACGAGGCGACAATGAAACGAACGATTCGATTTGCGGCGCTTTGCGTCGCGGCGCTCTGTTGCGCGGCGGGCGCTTTCGCGCAAGAGGCGAACGACTCGGCGCCGAAAGCGGGGGAACTGGTCGCGGCGTCGATCGAACTCCCGAAAGTCGAGCGCGAAAAGGGGGGGCGCGACTCCGAAACGCTCCTCGAAAACGAAACGGAAGCGGTAAAATATTGGGTCTTCCAACCGTCCGACGAATCGGAAAAGACCGACGCGGGTTTTCCGTTGATGTTGGTCTTGCACGGCGCGGGGGAACGCGGCGACAATTTGGAGCTGTTGAAACAATACGGCCCGGTTATGTGTTGCTCGAAGGCGGAGAGCGCGAAAGATTGGAAGTTCTTCACCGTCGCGCCGCAATGTCCGGCGGGCGTTCGTTGGTCGTCGGCGCAGATGAGCGTTATGATCGACAAAGTTTGCGAACTTTACCCGATCGACCGCGACCGCGTTTACGTTACCGGCGTTTCGATGGGCGGTTTTGGGACTTGGTCCCTTCTTGCCCGGGCGCCGGAGAAGATCGCGGCCGCCGCGCCGATTTGCGGTTGGGGGAATCCGAACGACGCGGTGAAAACGGCGACGACGCCGATTTGGGCGTTTCACGGCGATAAAGACCAAGCGGTGCGCCTCGCTTCGTCGCAAATTATGATCGACGCGAACAAAAAAGCGGGGAACCCGGACGCGAAACTGACCGTTTACCCCGGCGTCGGGCACAATAGTTGGATCAACGCTTACGCGGAAGCCGACCTCTATACTTGGCTCCTTTCGAAGCGGATTAGCTCGAAACCGGCGAAGGTCGAGCCGGTCGCCGCCGACGCGAGCCCCAAGGCGGGCGAGTTGATCGCGGCGTCGATCGAACTTCCGGCGGTCAAGCGCGACGGCGGGCGACGCGGCCCCGAAACGCTCGACGAGAGCGCGACGGAAACGCTGAAGTATTACGTCTTCCAACCGAGCGACGAATCGGCGAAGACGGACGCGGGCTTCCCGTTGATGTTGATGCTGCACGGCGCGGGGGAACGCGGCGACAATTTGGAGCTGTTGAAAAAGTACGGCCCGGCGATGTACTGCTCGAAGGCGGAGAGCGCGAAAGATTGGAAGTTTTTCACCGTCGCGCCGCAATGCCCGACGAACGGTTGGTGGTCGGCGGCGCAACTTAGCGTTATGATCGATAAGGTTTGCGAACTTTACCCGGTCGACCGCGACCGCGTTTACGTTACCGGCGTCTCGATGGGCGGTTTCGGGACTTGGTCGCTCTTGGCGACTTGTCCGGAAAAGATCGCGGCCGCCGCGCCGATTTGCGCCGGAGGGGACCCGAACGCCGCGCCGAAAATGGCGACGACGCCGATTTGGGCGTTCCACGGCGATAAAGACCCGGTCGTTCGCCTCGAACAATCGCAAACGATGATCGACGCGAACAAACGAGCCGGAAACCCGGACGCGAAATTGACGGTCTATCCGGGCGTCGGGCACGACAGCTGGATCAACGCTTACGCGGAAGCCGACCTCTATACTTGGCTCCTTTCGAAGCGAATCAGCGGCAAACCGGCGAAGGTCGAACCGGTCGTCGTCGACGAAACGCCGCAAGCGGGGAAACTCGTTCCGGGCGCGACGAAGGTTCCGCTTTCGAAGCGACTCGGCGGGCTCTTCGGACCGGAATCGATCGACGAAACGAAAACGCAAACGCTGAAATATTTGACGTTCCAACCGATCGACGAATCGGAAAAAACGGACGCCGGTTTTCCGCTCCTTATCTTCCTGCACGGGATCGGCGAACGCGGCGACGACTTGAATCGCTTGAAGATTTACGGCCCGACCGCGATTTGCGCCAATCCGGAACGCGCGAAAACTTGGAAGTTCTTCACCGTCGCGCCGCAATGTTTCCCGGACGGTTGGTGGTCGGCGACGCAACTTAAAGTTATGCTCGACGACGTTTGCGCGAAATATCCGGTCGACAAAGATCGCGTTTACGTTACCGGCCTTTCGATGGGCGGTTTCGGGACTTGGTCGCTCTTGGCCGAATGCCCGGAAAAGATCGCGGCGGCGGCCCCGATTTGCGGCGGCGGCGACCCGAACGCGGCGGCGAAGATGGCGACGACGCCGATTTGGGCGTTCCACGGCGACAAAGACACGCTCGTTCCGCCCGGGATGTCGAAAGCGATGATCGAAGCGAACCAAAAAGCCGGGAACCCGGAAGCGAAACTGACGATTTACGAAGGCGTCGGGCACGACTCTTGGACGAACGCCTACGCCGACGAAGAGCTTTATAAGTGGTTGCTCTCGAAACGTTTGAGCGCGAAACCGGCGAAAGTCGAGCCGGTCGCCGTCGACGAAACGCCGAAAGCCGGGGAACTCGTCGCCGCGTCGATCGAGCTTCCGGCGGTCGTTCGCGCTCGCGGCGCCGCGGACAAACTCGACGAAACGAAGACCGAAACGCTGAAATATTACGTCTTCCAACCGAGCGACGAGTCGGCGAAGACGGACGCCGGTTTCCCGCTGATGTTGTTCCTGCACGGTTCGGGCGAACGCGGCGAAAACCTCGAACTCCTGAAAAATTACGGCCCGCCGCAAATTTGCTCGAAGGAAGAGGGCGCGAAAAACTGGAAGTTCTTCACCGTGTCGCCGCAATGTCCGCGCAACGTCGCTTGGTCGGCGCCGCAACTTAGCGCGATGATCGACGAACTTTGCGAAAAGTATCCGATCGACAAAAGTCGCGTTTACGTAACCGGCGTTTCGATGGGCGGTTACGGGACGTGGAATCTTCTCGCCGAATGCCCGGAAAAGATCGCGGCGGCGGCTCCGATCTGCGGAGGCGGGAACGCCGACGCGGCTTCGAAGATGGCGTCGACGCCGATTTGGGCCTTCCACGGCGACCAAGACAAAGCGGTTCCGCTCGGCGCGTCGCAACGGATGATCGACGCCGTCAAAGCGGTCGGAAACGAAGAAGCGAAACTGACGATTTATCCCGGCGTCGGTCACAACAGCTGGATCAACGCTTACGCGGAAGCCGATCTTTATACTTGGCTCCTGTCGAAATCGAAAGCGGAAGCGAAGTAAAACGCGTTCGAGCGTAAAACGTTGAAACGTAAAAAAACGCCGCGTCGATTAACCGTCGACGCGGCGTTTTTGCGTTAAGGCGTTAAGTCGCGCTTATTTCGAAGGATAATAGCGGTCGAAGTAAGCCTTCCAACGGCGCGAAATCGTTTCTTTGATTTCCGGCGCGAGTTCGAATTTGTTCTTTTGGTACTTCTTTTGCGTCGACGCGAACTCTTCGAACGCTTGACGGCGACCGTCGAACCCTTCGATTCCCAACTCGGCGTAAATCCGTTCGAGCGTTTCGACCGGCGCGGCGACCAGCTCGTCGTAGGAAATTTCGCAGAACGAGCCTTGCGGAACGAGGTCGACGTCTTGGAAGAACGCGTCGTACATCGCTTCGAAGTCGCTCAAAACCTTCTCTTCGAGCGGGGCGCCTCCCTTGGGCGACTGCAAGCCGTGCGTCGCGGCGAGCTTTTTCCAAAGGTTGACCGTCGACGGGAAGAGCGCGAACGGGTCGCGGGAAATGTGAACGAATTTCGCGTTCGGGAAACGCTCCAAAATCGCGCGGACGCGAGCGGTGTGCGGCGGCGACTTCAAAATAATCCGCTTGCCGCGACCGACCGTCAACGCTTTAAGGAAGTATTCGAGCGCGTCGAGCCAACGGGAACGGTCGGCGTCGTTCAAATTGCGGAGCGTCAAATAATCCGCGTCGATACGAGCGTTGTTCGGGAAGGCGATTTCGCGGTACGGCGACGGCGCCCCGAGCGCGCAGACGGCGAACTCGTCTTCTTGCGGACGGTCGAGCCCGACGGCCATATTGTCCATCGGACGCTTTTTTGGCATCAGGTACTTGACCCAAGGACGGAAATGGGGCCCGGAAACGAGGAGGTGCGCCGGCGCGAAACAGTCGTAAGTGTCGGAGCAAGCGAAGCGATCGTCGCGCATCATGTACTCGTGCAGGAGCGTCGTGCCGCTGCGCCAGTGTCCGACGATAAAGACCGGCGCGTCGACGAGTTGAGCGTTCCGAATTTTCTTCCCGCGAGTCAGCTTTTGCCAACCGGCCAAACACGAGTTGGTCAACGCCAATCCGGAAACGACGCAGAACATCGGAAAGCGCGTCGGCGCGACCCGCCAACGACCGGCGTTCAAAATTTTCAGCCAAGCGGAAACGGTGACGCCGTCCCACATGCGCGGATTCCAAAAGCGGTCGGCGCTTCCTCCGGTCGTCATTTTAACGATGGACGACGTTTTTTTGTTGTTTTTATCGTTTTTCATTGCAGCGGTTTCTTCAAGCGCGGAATTAACGGGAACTTACGGCGCGTCAGTCGACGATTTTCAGGCCGGCGTCGTCGATTTCGTAAAATAAAATTTCGTCGGAGCAAGCGGAACCGCGGTGCTTCATGATATAAAGCGCGCGTCGGAACTTGCGCCCGTCGCGGATTTTACCGAGATAAATCACCGTGTTCGCTTGGGCGAAGAAGTCGCCTTCTTCGAGCGGTTTTTCGATCAGCGCGTCGAGCGACGTTTCCGGCGCGGTGTACGAGAAAAGCGTTCCGATTTCGGTTTCCGGGTAGGGTTGGGGCCCGATTTGCGCCTCAAATTCGCGGAAGTTTTGTCGGAAAAGATCGCGAGCGACCCAAGCCGACTCTTTCTTGACGATCTGCCGCTCGACGTATTCGAGCATTTCGAACTGAATCGAGTCCCCTTGGCGTTCGACCGGTTCGACGCCGTCGACGACGAGCCGCCGCGCGCCCTGCGCAAAGTTCGCGTAAAGGAACGCGATCGTCGACTGCAAACGCTTCGTCAAATCGAGTTTCCACTCGCGCCAAGCGTCGTCGCCGAGGTCGCGACGGGTAACGCGCCGCCCCGCTTGCGAAAAGGCGTGAAAGTAGTCTCCCGCAAAGCGTTCGTTCGCGGCGATTTTCGCGAAGAACTCCGCCGGGTCGAACGAACGGTCGCCGAGTTCTTCGACCGGTTCCCACCCGAAAAGCGATTTGGCGTAAGCCGCGTGATTTTGCGAGTCGCCGCGAGCGGTGAGGTCGAGCAGAATCCCGCGTCGCCCTTCCGGCGCGGCGAGGCCGGCGTTGAGAAATTGGAGTCCGAACTGCGTTTTACCGGCGCCGGAGCTTCCGACGAGCGCGGTCGTCGTTCCGGGAATCAAGCCGCCGCCAAGATGTTCGTCGAGACCGGGAACGCCGGTCGAGAGGCGTTGAGTCGTCATATTTCGTTATCGAGTCGTGGATTATTATTAAAACGTCGCGTCGCAAACGCAACCGATTTAATTTTAACCGTTTTTGCGCCGACGTCCAGCCCCGCGAGCCGACCGGGAAAAAATTTGCCAATTTAGGGAAAAAGCGAAAGTTTTGCCGTCGACGCGACTCAAAAGCGATTTCGCGGCGGAAAAGAATTTTCGAAAAAACGCGGAAAACCCGGGAAAAACGATTGCAACCGCGCGCCGAATTTGTTATAATGAGCGAAAAGAGCGCCGGAGCGACGTTAACTTGTCGGCGGCGCGAGTACTTTGCGTAAATGGAATATTTTACCGGCTTTATCAAGCGATAGAGGATTTTTAATGGATAATTTGAACGTATCGGTTTTGGGTTACGGTATGATGGGCGTCATTCGCAGCTTGGCGTACCGCGGCGTCGTCGGCTACTTCAAGAATGCTCCGATTCAACCGGTTCTCGGTTACGCGTCCTGCTGGAACGACGCTGAAAAAGCGATGGCGGAACGCGACGGTTGGAAAGCGATCGTCGGCCCGGACGCTTCGAAAGAAGTTATCGCGAAAGCCGACACCGATTACGTCGACATCTGCTTGCCGAACGCCGCGCACTACGCCGCCGCGATGGCCGCTTTCGACGCCGGCAAACACGTCTTCTGCGAAAAACCGCTCTCCGCGAACCTTGAACAAGGTCGCGAAATGGCCGACAAAGCGGACGCTTGCAAAGGCCAATTGAACAGCGTCAACTTCATTTATCGTCGCGTTCCGGCGAACGTTTACGCTCGCAAACTGGCGCGTTCGGGCAAATTCGGCCGCTTGATCGAAGCCCGCATGTTCTACAACCAAGGTTGGGGTTGGGGCGCCGACGGCAGCTGGCGCTTCGAAAAATCGCACGGCGGCGGCGCCGCGGGCGACCTCGGTTCGCACTCCCTCGACATGCTCTACTACATCACCGGTCTTCGCCCGATCGAACTCTGCGCGATGCAAGCGACGCACGTCAAACAACGCAAATGGAAGAAAACCTTCGCGTCGCAATTGAGCAACATGGGCGCCGGCGCGCAAGCTCAAGACGATTTCGAAATCCGCGACTGCGACGTCGACGACGCGATGCGCGTTATGTTCACGTTGGACGACAACTCCGCCATCGGGACCCTCTCCGTCACCCGCAACGCTTGCGGTTCGGAAAACCAAAACGGTTACGAACTCCGCTTCGAAAAAGGTACGATTAAGTTCTGCTTCGACGACATGAACTACCTCGAAGTCTTCGACAAAACCGCCGAAGATCCGCAACTCTGGGGTTGGAGCAAGATCTGCACGAACCGCGCGGTTTACGGCAACTACTTCGACTTCGCCGACGGTCACATGATCGGTTACCGCGACATCACCGTCTACGGCGTCCTCGAAAACCTTCGCGCCATCGACGCGCTCAACAAGGGCGTCGCTTACGAAAGCGAATCCCCGATCGCGACCTTCCGCGACGCGTACAACGTCCAACGCACCTTGGCCGCTTGCGATAAATCGATCGCCGAACGCTGCTGGGTCAAACTCGAAGACATTCAATAGTCGACGGAGTTTCAGGCGAACCGGCGTTTTCTTTAAACGCCGTCGGTTCGCGAACATTGGAGTTTGTTTGATTCGCCGTCGTTCGCGCTTTGTAGAAGAGCGTCGACTGAAATATACGTCGAAGACGTAAACTTGTCGACGCTTTTGAAGCGCGCTGAACGTGAAAAGCGAATAAAAACGCCCGACTCCCCCGAAAATGCGACCGCCGCCGCGAAGTCGAACGTCAAAAAGACGAGCGACCGACGGCGGTTTTTTGCTTTGTAGGGATTGTGTTGATTCTTTTTGAAAGAATTTTCTGCAAAACCGTTCCGTCTAACAATTCGCGAGTCGTTTCTTAAGGCGTTGTGTCCTATCTCCAGTGAGAGCCGCGCGGTTCTCGCTACTTACCGTTTAGCTAAGAGCGGTATAATCTCTTCGCAGGAGAAATTTTATGACCAACGATAAGTTAATGGTTGCGCTTTTGGGCGCGGCCGGCATGATGGGACGCGCAAGACAGTTGGGATACGCTTCGTTACCTTACTACTATCCGACGATTCCGTATCGCCCGACGATTTATAAAGGCTCGTGCCTTCCGAGCGAATGCGACGCCGTGCGCAACGCGGGAATCGAACCGACTACCGACTGGAAAGCGTTGGTTAACGAGACGAAGTGGGACGTGATCGAAATCGCGACGCCGAACGAGCTCCATCACGAAATGTGTATGGAGGCGTTGGAAGCGACCAAAAAACTTGGGAAAAAACGCGCGGTTATCGTCGAAAAACCGCTCGCGACGTCGTTTGGGCAAGCCAAGGAAATGTACGAGCTGGCAAAGACGATTCCTAACCTGCATTGCTCTTGCAACTTCATATATCGACACGTTGCGATTAATGCGTTTTTCCGCAATCTTATCCTTTCCGGCGCGTATGGGCCTGTGATCGAGTTTGAATTTCGTTACGCGCAGTCGTGGGGCCGAAACGCCGATTATTCTTGGCGTTTTGGGCCTTTCGGCGGGTGTCTCGCCGATTTGGGTTCACATGCGTGCGACATGGCGTCGTTTTTGACTGGCGAACGACCGTCGGAAGTTGCCGCCGTTGCCGCAACGTATATTCCTGAGCGCTTTAAACCGGCGAAACAAGCGGCTTCCGACATTCGGCGATATGAAAATAACGTTGCGCGGGAACGCGAAGGCGAAATGGTAAAAGTGGAGGTTGACGACGCGGCGCGCATCCTGATGAAAATGCCAAACGGCGTTTTTGGAACGATTAGCTGCACTCGTAACCAATGCGGCGCGCAGAACACGTTTTCCTATACGATTTGCTGTCGCGACGCCACCTTTAAATGGAATTTCGACCGGCTTTCCGAAGGCGTTATGGTTGACGAACGCACCGGCGAAACCAAGACTTACGGCGGCTCTACCACGTTTACTGCGGATCAAACGGAATTTCCGTACGCCATCTTTGCGCCGGGACACGGCGTCGATTATCGAGCGCTTACGGCGAATTTTCTGTATGAGAACGTTCGCGCTTTCGCGGGCTTGGCGCCGGTTTCGCCGCTTGCAACCTTTAAGGACGCGATGGAAGTCGAACGCACGCTTGAAGCGACGAAAAAGTCGATTTGCGAAAATCGCTGGGTTCGGTTAAGCGAAATTAACTAACGCGGCGAGTCCCGCTTTAACGCGTTTCCTTGATTCGACGTTGTTATTATAACGCGTCGAGCGGCGGAGCGCAAGCGGGGGCGGCGATTTTAGCGTCGACGGGGCGCGTCGCGACGCAAGCGGCGCGTTTCGTCGGCGTTTTTTTGTTTTTTTTGTCGCTTTTTTTCGCGGGCGCTTGCTTTTTGCGGCGTTTGCGGGTATCATCGTAAGAGACGCTCGCGACGGCGCCGAAAGCGGTTCGCGGGTTCGCGTTTTTTCGGTAATTCCGAAAGCGGTTCGCGGGTTCGCGTTTTCCGTCGATTCCGGAACGGTTCGCCGGTTCGGATTTTTCGGCGAACGCGGCGGCGGGAGCGGTTTTCGTTCCCGTTCTGTTTGCTGTTCGCGGCGAGCGTCGTTGATTTCGCCTTTTCGCCCCTTTCCTTTAGATAAAATAGAGAAGATGGCCGCTAACTTAACGCCCCAATATTTGAAAGCCGAAGAAGAATATCGTCGCGCGCAGTCGCCGGACGAAGAGTTGCGTTGGCTCCAAGTGATGCTTCAGGAAATTCCGAAGCACAAAGCCAGCGAAAAAATGCAGATGATGCTGAAAACGAAGATCGCCGACGCCAAGAAAGAGGTCGAAGCGTCGCGCGGCGCCGGGAAAAAAGGGGGCGGAAAGTCGGTCAAAATCCCGCGTCAGGGCGCCGGAACCGCGGTCGTTATCGGCGGCCCGAACTCCGGAAAGAGTCAGCTGCTGAACTATTTTACCAAAGCGAAGCCGGAAGTCGCGCCGTATCCCTTCACGACGCAGACCGCGGCGCCGGGGATGATGGCTTGGGAGGACGTTTTCGTTCAACTGATCGACACCCCGCCGATCACGCCGGACTTTTTTGAGTCGTATTTGTACGGGTACATTCGCGGCGCGGAGCTCGTTTTGCTGATGGTCGACCTCGGCGACGACGACGGAATCCAGCAATGCCAAGACGTTCTCGACCGTCTGCAAGGGACGAAAACGCGGTTGGCGGCGGAATCGTCCCTCGAC
>JAFYVO010000278.1 GCA_017549085.1 Thermoguttaceae bacterium | reverse complement strand
GCGATCGGCTGCCATCCGGACGATATCGAGTTCACGATGGCCGGAACGCTCGCGCTCTTGAAGGCGCGCGGCTGTTCGATTCACTATATGTCGATCGCGAACGGCTCTTGGGGCTCCGCGACGATGCGTCGTTTCGAAACGATTCGAACGCGTCGCGACGAAGGCGCGGCGGCCGCGGCGTTCCTCGGGGCGACGTTTCACGAGTCGCTAACCGACGATCTCGACGTGTTTTATCGTCGCGAAACGCTCTTGCAGCTGATCGCCGTTATTCGCGAAGTCGACCCGGATATAGTGTTGACGCAGTCGACGTCCGACTATATGGAGGATCACCAAAACGCCGGACGCTTGGCCGCGACCGCCGCTTTTTGCCGCTGTATGGCGAACGCGCCGGTCGAACCGCCGACGCCGCCGACCTTTAAGGACGTCGCCGTCTATCACGCGCAGCCGCACGGGAACCGCGACGCGATGCGGCGCTTGGTGCGCGCGGAGCGTTACGTCGACGTTTCGTCGGTTCTCGACGTGAAACGAGGGGCGCTCGCTTGCCATCGCAGTCAAAAGGAATGGCTCGACGCGTCGCAAGGGTTCGACTCTTACCTCGATTCGATGGTCGAGGCGAACGCGGCGGTCGGACGGCTCTCCGGGAAATACGAGTTCGCCGAAGGTTGGCGCCGACGCAACTGGCTCGGCCTCTCCGCGACCGAAATCGACCCGCTCGGCGATCTGTTAAGCGACGTTTCTTGGGTCGATCCGGAATACGCAAAGCGTTTGGACGCTTAGTTTGCGGTTGAAACGACAAGAAACAAAAAGACGCGGCGTCGAAACGTCGCGTCTTTTTTTATCGGCGAACGGCGAACGGCGAACGGAGCCGCGGAACGCGTCAACGCTCCGGGACGACGGCCGGATAAACGACGACGCCGAAGTCGCGCTCGTAAGTTTCGCCGTCGGCGAACTCCGTTTGAACGACGAACTTCCAAACGATTTCGTTGTGTTCCGCTTCGAACGACGGCGCGACGCCGAGCGGAAGCGTCGTCGAAAATTCCTCCGCTTCCTCGGCGCCGGACGGAACGTCGACGTCGTACTTCGTAAAGAGCGTTCGCGAAAAGACTTCGCGACGGTTGCAGATCGCGTTCGTCCCTTGCAGGTAACGGGCGACCTCCTCGCAACGGACGAAAACGGCCAGCCGCTTCGCCGCGACGCGACCGCGCAAAAAGAGGCAAAGGCGAACCTTGCGCCCCGGCAAAATCGGGAGTTCCGAAATTTCAAGCGCCGACGAACCGACGACCCGTTCGATCCGGTAAGCGCGCCAAAGTCGACAGCCGAAAAGGAAGCCGACGCCGCAAAAGATCGCGCAAAAAACGAACGCAAGCGCTTTGTCGATCGCGCTTTCCGCCGTCGAAACGACGTAAACGAAGACGCTCCAAGACGCTAAGTTCCAAACGAGCGTTCCCAACGTCGAAGCGCCGAACGCGAACGACTTTTTGACGTCCGGACGCAAGCGACGCGCCAGCCGAACGCCCGGGAAGTCGGCGAGCGGCGGAACGTTCGGGACGGTCGGGTAACGCGTCTTTTGACGGCGAATGTTCGCGAGCGCCTCCCGGGAAAGGGAACGGTCGCGAATCCGAACGACGAGCCAACCGCCGCCGAAAAGGATCAGCGAAACCGGAATGACGAGAAAAATCCAGCCCCAAATCGCCGACGGTTTCAATAAAAACGCTTGTTTCGGGTCGTCGACGCGCACCCAGCAACGCGTTTGAACGCCCGGCGCGAACGGGCGCAGCGCTTCGATCGCTTCGTCGCGGTCGAAACGGAAACCGCCGTCTTCCGTCAGCGTCGCGCGCTCAAAAGTTTGCGTTACAAAGGTTTCGTTGTTGAAGCAATAACTGATTTTGACTTCCGGACGATACCAAACGACGCCCCGTTCGTCGGCGCGAGGGCGCAAAACGCGGCTCTCGACGACGCAGTCGATTTGCGTCAACAACCGTTTTTCGCGTCGCGCGTCGACGCCCCAAGTCGCCAAGTGAATCGTTAAAATGAGGAGGCCGAGCGAAAAAACGCCGCCGAGAAGAATCAATTCGGAGAGACGCCAAGCGGCGAGCGAGTCTTCCGGGCGTTTGGGCGTCGAGTTGGTCGTTTGCATCGTTCGAATCCTTCAAGGAACGCGCGTATTGGTCGTTAACGACGGGCGTTGAACGGCGATTTATTCGGCTTGGCGGCGACGTTCGGCGCGCAGGAACCCAAGTTTTTCCAACGCGTTAAAGACTTCTTCCAACGTCTTTTCGCCGAAGTTCGGAATGCTTAACAGATCGGCGCGCGTGCATTTGAGGAGTTCGCCGACGGTCGAAATTCCTTGTTCGTCGAGACAGTTCGTCGTTCGCACCGAGAGGCCGATTTCCGCCATACTGAGGTCGAGTTTTTCTTGCATTTCGCGGCGTTTGATTTCTCTCGGGTCTAACGGAATACGCGTCGACATACGTTCTCCTTGGTGTAAGATGTTGAAAAGTAAGGGGTTGTGTTTATTGTTGTAAGTTGGCGGCGGGCGGCGCGACGCGAAAAAGGAGCGCGTCCGGTTCGAGCGTTCCGAAGGCGGGAAAGCGGCTGTCGAGCGACGCCGGGGAGTTGTCGCCGAGTAAAAAATAACCGGGCGATTCGGCGCGGCGCGGCTCCGACTCTTGCGCGGCGACGTTCGAGTAATGAAGGTCGCGGCGCAGAACCGGCGCGAACGCTCTCGCGACGTCGCCGACGAGAACGAACGGCGTCGAAATCGCCGTCGTCGCGCCGTCTTCTTCGTCGTCGGTCGAAAAGCGGGCGATCTCGACGTCGTTGCGCGTCAAAACGAACTCGCCGTCGACGAGAAAGACGCTAAACCGCGTCGCGTCGTCGGTTGCGTTCGGTTCGGTCTCGACGCTCCAAGGAACGCTTTCGACCGGCGCGTCGGCGAAGTGGGCGGCGGTCAATTCTTCGAAGGCGCGACCGGCGCTCGTCTTCCCGTTAAAAAGGGGCGTCGAACGGAGCGCGATCGTTTGCGTCGCTTCGTCGAAGTCAAGTAAAAAAGCGCGTTTAGGGCGGCGGGCAAGGAGCCGAAACCGCGTCGGCGTTCCGTCGGCGTTCGACCAAGAAAAGTCGAAAACGAAATCGCGAACCGGCTCGATCGGCGCGACGTCGTCGCCGTTCCAACGCGGCGTCGGCGACTCGTTGAAAATCGCCGACGGTTTGAAAATCGTTTGCGGAAAATCGGCGGAATCGGAGATCGGCGCGTCGTTCCAAACCGGCGTCGTCGCAAGGACGCTTAACCGATCGCCGTCGCGTCGAAATTGCGTCGCGTCGAGCCGAGTCGCCGTCGCGAGAATTTGAGCGAGCGTTCGGGAAGCGACGCGACCGTCGACGAAAACGTCGCCGTTGACGATCGCGACCGTTTCGCCGGGGAGCCCGACGACGCGCTTCAACGTCGCTCGACCGGTCGGCGCGCGGAAAACGACGACGTCCCAACGCTCCGGGCGGAGTTCGGGCTTTTCGGCGTTCCAAACGCGTTCGACGCGGCGTCGCCAATTGCGCCAAGCGTTTTTAACGCGTTGCCGCGCTTCGGGTTGCGTCTTGTCGGAAACGTCGGCGGACGGCGCGAACGCTTCGACGAGGGCGCCGTCTTGAAAAACGGCTTCCGACGCCGGAACGCGGTCGAAACCGCAACGCGGACAAGGGAAAAAACGCGCCGTCGCTCGGAATTTGCGAACTTCCGGCGAGTCGACGTTCAGCGCGTTCGCGTCGGCGGCCGAAGGCGCGGAAACCGCCGTTTCGTTCGCGTCGTCGAAGGTGCGAACGCCGCCGAACGAGTCGACGTCGAGCGTCGTTTCGAACGAAGCGCCGCACTTCGGACAACTCCAAACGAAACGCGGGCCGAGAAACGCCGGTTCCATCGAGCGACTTTGAACGCGAAAAACCGCCGTCGAACGGGACGGTTCGCGCCAAATTTCCGGATAACGACAAAGCGTCGCAACCGTCGCCGCGCCGAAAAGAGCCGTCGTTCCGGCGAGCGCCGCTAAAAGAAGCGGAGCGCGCGAACGGCGACGCTCGGTCGCAACGCGTTCGACGGCGGGAGAAAGGGGCGGCGATTTTGTCATTATATTAATAACGCTCCGAAAAAACGCTTCGGAAACCGACGTTTCGGCGATTTCGCGGCGATTTTAACGCTCCGCTCAACGCAAAACGTCGAGAATCGCGTCGATATCGTTCCCGACGACGACCGGACGGTTCGCGAGGGGCGCCGTCGCGACGCCGCGCTTCCCGAGAACGCTCTCGAAGAAAGCCGGGTCGGCGCCGTGATACGCGACGGTCGCGTTCGGGTCTTTCAGCTGGTGCCCGGTCAAAATGCAAACGACGCGCTCGTCGCGGCCGATAACCCCTTCGGCGACAAGCTTTTTCGCGCCGGCGACCGACGCGGCCGACGCCGGTTCGCAACCGAAGCCGTTCGCGCCGACGCTCGCTTTCGCGTCGACGATTTCTTGCTCGCTTACCTTGCGGACGACGCCGTCGCAGAAGTCGAGCGCGCGCAAACACTTCGTCAAGTTGACGGGGCGGTTGATTTCGATCGCGCTGGCGATCGTCGAAGCGCGGCGATTTTCGGCGTCCATTTGAGCGTAAAACGCGTCGATCTTAGCGTTATCGACGGCGCCGTCGTTCCAGCGGAGGCCTTCTTCGTTGTAAAGGCGGTCGAGCGTGTCGGCGCCGGCGGCGTTGATCACCGCGAGGCGCGGAACGCGGTCGATCAGGCCGAGTTTCTTCAACTCGATGAACGCTTTCCCGAACGAACTCGAGTTCCCGAGGTTCCCGCCCGGGACGACGATCCAGTCCGGAACCTCCCAACGGAGCGCTTCCAAGACGCGGAACATAATCGTCTTTTGCCCTTCCAAACGGAACGGGTTCAAGCTGTTAAGGAGGTAAATCCCCATCTTCTTCGAGACTTCTTGAACGCGCGCCATCGCGTCGTCGAAGTCCCCTTGAATCTGAACGGTGCGGGCGCCGTAGTCGAGCGCTTGCGACAGCTTGCCGTAAGCGATTTTCCCGGAACCGACGAAGACGACCGACTTCATCAACTTCGAGGCGGAGCAGTAAAGCGCGAGGGAAGCGCTCGTGTTCCCGGTCGACGCGCAAGCCGCTTGCGTCGCGCCGACGAGGCGACCGTGCGTCGTTCCGGCGGCCATCCCGTTGTCCTTGAACGACCCGGACGGGTTCAGCCCTTCGTATTGGAGGTAAAGCGAGCCCGCGTCGGAGCCGACGTACTCCGCGACGCCGTTTGAACGCTGCAAAATCGTTTGCCCTTCGCCGACGGTAACGCATTGGTCGATCGGCGCGAACGGCAGGAGTTCGTGAAAACGCCAAACGCCGCTAAAACGTTGCGGATTCGAGCGTTCGCCCCAATATTTTTCGAAGTCGGCGAGCGATTTCGGCGTCGGGAGTTTGTCCCAATCGTATTCGACGTCGAGAAGCGCGCCGCACGTCGGGCAGCGGTGAAGAACTTCGCCGACGTCGAACGTCGCTTGGCATCGGGGATTAATACAGCGTTGGAAAACGTTCATTGATAAAGCCTTACGACCGCGTCGCTTGGGATGCGAGCGGCCCCTTTCCTTCGGTTGGGCTAACTTGATAAAATCGGTTTCGACGCGCTCGGCGCCGACGGGCTTCCGACTTGGACGGACGGCTCGCCGAACGGCGCTCTTCGCGGCGCGTCGAGACAAACGGAAGACGACGTCGCTATTTTGCGGGAAGCGCGGCGTCTTCGTCGAACGACCTTAAATTTTACCCCAAAAGTCGAATTTTAGAAGCCCCCGAGCGCGTTTTTGCGTTGACTTGAGCCGCTTTTTTCGTTAAAATGCGAAAAATTTGTCGGCGCGCGGCGTTCGTTTGGAAGAATGTCGCCGCCTATTTTGCCCGCTTTCCCTAGATTATCGTCGGACGTTTTAACGATGAAGAAACTGTCGTCGCGCTCTTCCCGTTTGCTTCTTTTCGCCGTGATCGCGGCGCTCTTTTGCGCGCTCGATCTCGGAACGAAACATTGGATTTTCGAGCGTTTAGGACGGCCGGGCGAGTCGCCGGTTTGGTGGATGATTTCCGACGTGTTCGGCTTCCAAACGTCGCTGAATCAAGGCGCGCTTTTTGGGATCGGGCAAGGGCAAATTCCGCTTTTCGCGACCCTTTCGTGCGTCGCGCTCGTCGGGATTGTCGGCTGGGTTTGGGCCGACTCGACGCGGAGCGTCTTTCTCGCGTCGACGCTTGGCTTGATAACCGCCGGGATTTTGGGGAACCTGTGGGATCGTCTCGGCCTGCACCGGATGCGTTGGAGCGAATTCGACGCCGACGTCTGGGGGTGCCCGCCGGAAATGGTCGGCGAGCCGATTTACGCCGTGCGCGACTGGATTCTCGTGATGCTTGGCGACTATCCGTGGCCGAACTTCAATATCGCCGACAGTTGCTTGGTTTGCGGCGCGATTTTGATTTCTCTTTACGCGCTTTTTACGCCGACTCCGAAACCGGCGGTCGCGGCGAACGACGCGGCGTCGACGGTAAGCGAAACGAAAGATAAAGCTGAAAATTAAACGCTTTAAATAAGTGGGAAAAAGTCGCGCAAACGCGGCGCTTGCGGAAAAAAAGAACCCGACGCGAAAACAAATTTCGCGTCGGTTTTTTTAACGCCGTCGTTTAACGAACCGGCGGTCGATTGACGCGGCGTCGCGGAAAGTAAAACGGAAGATAAAGGCGAGAATTAAACGTTTTAAGCGAGAGAAAAACGCCGGACGAACGCGGCGCTTGCGGAAAAAAAGAACCCGACGCGAAAACAAATTTCGCGCCGGGGTTTTTAACGCCGTCGTTTAACGAAACGGCGGTCGGTTGACGCGGCGTCGCGGAAAGCGTTACTTAACAACGATTTCGTACCAAATCGTCTTGCTTTCCGGGCCGATTTCGAATTGGGCGCCGGCTTCGACCGCCTTGACGGAAAGTTCGCCCTTGCGTTCGCCGCTTTCGTTTAAAGCGAAGACCGACAACGCGTTAGCGTCGACGCCGTTCAGCGTCAGCGTCGCCGGTACGCCTTCGCAAAGAACCGGACCGCGCCCGATCGCCCCGCCGTAATTGCTCGCCGTCGTAACGTCTTTGCCGACCGCGACCAGTTTCGCGTCGGTGTTTTGCATCGCGCCGGTCGCCGTCAAGAGGTAGCGCCCTTGCGTCAGCTTGCCGGTCTTCTCCGCGTCGAGGTCGACGTTCGTTCCCTTGACGAGCGAAACGGTCGCCCAACCGAGTTCCGTCGCGCCGACGTCGAGCGTAACGCCGTCAAATTGCGTCGGTTGCGTAACGAAACCGCTGAAAACTTTCGTGTTCGCGGAGTCGACGACGAAGTAACCTTTATCCGGCGTCGCAAAGTTCCAACGGATTTCGCCGTACTCGTTGACGATCTCCTTTTTCTCTTTCGACCCGAAGCGCGCCGGGAGGTCGTTCCAGCTCTTAATTTCTTTCGCCGACTTGATTTCCGACGTCGGCAGGTTCAGGTCGGGGAGTTCGATCCCGGCGTAAACCGCCAGCGAAAGGGAGCGGTCGAGGT
>JAFYVO010000027.1 GCA_017549085.1 Thermoguttaceae bacterium | reverse complement strand
CGACGTCGACGAAAACGTCGCGATTCAACCCGGCCCCGGCGCCGTCGCAATCGGAACCTTCCAGCGACGTTATGTCGTCTTTCCGACGCGGTAATCGACCTGCAAATCGAAGGCCAACCCAAGCCGATCGGTTGCACGACGACGCACCCGTTCTGGTCCGTCGACCGTCAAGACTTCGTCGAAGCCGGACGCCTCCAACAAGGCGAGCGCGTCCAACTCTACAGCGGCGAAACTAAGCGCGTCGTCCAAAAGCTCCCGCGACCTGGCCCCGTAAATGTCTACAACCTAGAAGTTTACGCCGAACGCGCATACCGCGTCACCCCCGACGGCGTGTTGACGCACAACGAGAGCTGTGGCGGCAAATGGACAAAACAAACATACCCTCATCGAATAGGAACGGAAATTATTGAAAGAAATGTTTATGTAAGAAACGACCTATTTGATTGGACGGAGGAGAACATTAAGCCTATGAAGGCTGGCAATGCCCCAAAAGATAAAAATGAACGCTCAATAGAGCTTCAAATACTATGGATTAGCGGAGGTTACTAGACCATTACATCAACAGATAAAACATAACTTAATAACGAGGGGGCAAAGTTTTCGAAGAAATAAGATTTTAGAAAATAGTTACATACGATTTAGACAAGCGCATTGGAAACGTCGCGCCATTGAGATAGAAAATCTTTTAAATTTAAAGGAGCGCTCCGAGGAAATAAAAAATTTTACCGAGTAAAAAATTTTATCATGTTAGAACTAGCCTTCCATACAATAGGAAAATACGATGAAATATTCATTTGAAACGTTAAAAAAACTTGTGGATTTAAACCCTTGGTTCTTAACGCTTACAGAGATGTATTATCCAACGCCAACCGAGGAAACGATTGCCAAAGCGGAGGAAATGTTGGGGTTGAAATTCCCGGCGGATTATCGAAAATTTTTGGCTACCTGGGGGTATTTGGGAATTCCCGACGGCGGCGCCGAAGTTTGCGGTATTATTCGCAACGATCCCGCTATCGCCGAGTATCCAAACGTGGTTTTCTTTACCCAAGACGCGCGTGAAGCCAGTGAACTTCCGCCTTACTATATCGCGATTTTTGACGCGGACGGCGACGAAACGTTGTGTATCGACTCGCGAACCGCAGACGGCGCGGTCGTTTCATGGGACAACTTCGAACACGAGGTCGCGGAGGAAATTTCGGATAGTTTTGTCGATTATTTGATCGACGATACCGTCGAACACGCCGATATCATTGAAGAAGACGGCTACAAAATCGTATGGCCTGATGAAATCGAGATTTAAGTCTTTCACCTAGCATCACGACAACGCGTCGCTAAACATTAGCGACGCCGTCGGAACCGGCGATTTATCGCAAGAAAATTAGCGACGTTAAAATCGGCGAACGCGCCGTCGGCGTCAATCCGCAAGGCGCGACGCCCGGCGAGGACGACGCGATTTTCGGACGCGTTAAACATTGCGGTTACAAACTTTGCTACCTCAAAGAAAACGGAACGACGTGCGAAATCGAGCTGTTGCGCCCCGTCGATTGGCTCGATTACGAACGCGTCCAACTCCGCCGCAAAACCGACGGTAAAGTCTTAGACGAAATCGACTTCGCCGTCGCCGACCTGCTGTCGACAAACGTCGCGACGCCTTGCTTAAAGGCGGGGGACGCAAGCGGGCGGTTAGGCGCTTTCGAGAAGTAAAAATAAAGAAGTCAAAAAATGAGCGCGATAAAAAACGCCGTTCGAACTGGGGCGCGAACGGCGTTTGCGAAGAAAAGGGAAAAGCGACGGCGCGACGGTTACGCCGCGAACGGCATAATCAGGAGCAACGCCAGCCAAAGGTAGACGAACGTGCCGAGCGCGTCCGACAAACCGGCGACGAACGGATTGCTCATCAACGCCGGGTCGAGGCGCATCTTCTTAAAGAGCAACGGCAAAAGCGCGCCGACTAAGTTGCTAATAAAAACAACGCAGAAAACCGCCAGCGGAACGATTAGCAAGTCGATAAAACTAACGCTGTTTTCGCCGTAAGAGTAAATCAAAATAGCGTTGACGTAACCGCAGATCGCCATCAAACCGCCGAGAATCGCGCCCATCGCCGTTTCGCGTTTCGCGATGCGCTTCCAGTCTTCAAGCGAAATTTCGTCCGTCGCCAACGCCGTAACGACCAGCGTCGCCGCTTGACCGCCGCAGTTCCCGCCGCTCGAAACGACCATCGGGAGGAACGCGACCAGCCAAACGATCTGCTCCGTTACGTTGTTGAAAAACTTCAGAATGATCGCCGTCGTGATCGCGCCGAAAAGAAGAATCGCCAACCACATAAAACGTTTGCGCGCCAACGTCCAGAGGTTCGCCTCCAAATACGTTTCGTCGCCGAGCGGATCGACCGCCGCGCTCATGTGCGCGTTCTCGACCAACTCTTCGACCGCCGCGTCGAGAATGTCGTCGTGCGTGATGACGCCGAGCATTTTGTCGTTATGGTCGACGACAGGGATCGCGACAAAGTCGTATTTCTCGACGAGCTTAATCGCTTCCTCGCGCTTTTCCGTCGCCTCGACCGTTACGAGCGAGCCTTTCGACTTCATAAAACCGTCGATCGGTTCGTCTTGGCGGTTGATGCGGCGGAGCAGGTCTTTCGCCGAAACGATCCCGACGAGCCGCTCTTCGGAGTCGAGAACGTAAAGGTAGTAGACCGTTTCCATAAGGTGCGTCTGCGAACCGATTTCCGCGATCGCTTCGCCGACCGTCATTCCTTCGCGCAAACGGATAAAGTCGGACGACGTTTCGGCGCCGCACGCGTCTTCTTCGTAACTTTGCAGAAGCTCGAAGTCCTCGCGGTCTTCCGGAGAGAGAAGCGGAAGAAGCTCAGCCAACGCGTCTTTGCCGACTTCGTCGAGAACGTCGACGCGGTCGTCGGAAGGCATCTCTTCGATGAGCTTGGCGATTTCCTCGCGCGGGCAAGATTCGATGATTTGAACTTGCAGGTCTTCGTCGAAATAACTAAAGATTTCGGCGCGGAGCGTCGCGTCGACTTCGAGAAGAATCGTCCAAATTTCGTTCGCTTCCAACGAGCCGAGGGTTTCCGACGTCGCCGCCGGGTGGAGCGCCGAACAGAAACTGCGCATCTCCTCCACGTTGTGGGATTCGATCGCTTGACGAAGTTCCGGGAGCACTAGGGTGTTAAAGTCGCTCATCGGCGCGTCTCCAGCGGCTTAGGCCGCGGTTGGAGGGACGTTAAAGGCGACGGCGGACAACGGCGAACGCGGGCTCCGGTCGCTTAAAACGTTTGTCGAAAAAGGAAAAAAGGCGAATCGATATAGGCTCGGCGTCTTTTAAAGGAAACGAAGGGCGCTCCGATCGGAAAAAAGTCCGAGCGGCGACGCAAAACGCGGTCGACGACGGAACGCGGAGCGAAAGGGCGGCGCGGCGCGACGTCGGCAAAACGCGACTCTTAAAAATATAACGGCTTTTTGTAAAACGTCAAGGAGAGGAAAAGGAACGGAACGGGGCGGAAAAAAGAAAAGTCGTAAAAAAAGAACGGAGCCGAAAAAATACTTTTTCGACCCCGTTGCTCTTCGCGTCGTTGCAAGTCGTCACCCAAGTAAACAACGCAAAATTCGGAAAATTTAGGCGATTGACGGCGTTTAAATTTAACTATTTTCTCTACCTTATCTTGTTTATAGAGTATACTCCTTTTTCAAGAAAAAACAATGATAAAATAGTAAAAATAAGCGGATTTGTGAAAATGTTTTGGAAAAGCGGCGCGAATATAGCGGTTGTAGCGATTGCGCGCGGCTCCTTGCGGCGTTGGCGAGGCGCGACGACAAAAAAACGACGAAAATTAAGGAGCGAACGAAAAAACGACGCCGAAAAAACTCGGCGTCGTGTAAAGCAAACGGGAAGCGGCGACGTTTAACGTTCAGGCGTCGCGTTCGGCGGAATCGGGGCAAACGACTTGCCGTTTGCGGGAAACGGCGCGCTCGGCGGCGGGGGCGCGTCGGAACGCGGCGGGCGGGCGCCGTTCCAAGAGGCGAAACGCCAATGCGTCGCCCAAAGGACGCCGCGCATTTCGTCGGACGGGCGCGACGTTAAAAAGTCGCGACGTTCGGGGGAAAGTTTCCTCAGCGTTTCGGCGAGTTCGCGAATAAAATCGCGTCGTTGCGCGTCTCGGGCGAACGGTTGAGCGGCGAAAGGCTGGGCGCCGCGATTCCAATTCGCGAAGGTCGACGTCGGTTTGACCAAGCGCTCTTCGCGTTCCCAAAAACCAAGGCTAACGAGGAGACCGAGCGCGGCGGAGCGTTCTTCTTCGGAGAGGTCGCGAAGATAATCGCGCGCTTTCGGGGAGAGCGCGGCGACGATCTTTTCGGACGACTCTTCGGTCAAAAAGGCGAGCGCGCTTTCCCGTTTGCCGCCGTATTCGCGCTTCGTTTTGAGGAAGTCGTCGTATTTTTGCCCGATTGATTCGAGATTTTCATCGCGCAATTCCGCCGGCAACGCGTCGCGAAAAGCGCGAATTTGCGGAGATTCGGCGCGGCGTTCGGGGGCGTCCGGATTTCGCGATTGCGTCGGCGGGGACGCGAAACGGTTCGCGCCGTCGTGCTGACGCTCGGCGAAGCGGCGGGCAAAATCGCGTTGACGGCGAATGATTTCAAGACGTTCCGGAATCGGCGCCGCGAGGAGTTTTTCGCGGTCGTCGTCGTTCGGAGAAGCGGCGAACCAAGCGCAATAACGGTCGAGAAGTCGCCAAAGCGCGTCGGCGTTCGGCGCGTCGACGATTTGGCGATAGAGTTCGCGTCGGCGTTCCTGCGTCGCGGAATCGAGTCGTTCGAATTTTTGTTGGAGACGGTAAAAAACGCGGTCTTGCGAAAGTTCCTCGAAACTTTTGGGCGGCTCGGGGACGGGGGCGGTCGGTTCCGGACGCGGCGTTCTTATCGACGGAGCCGGGCCCGGCGGCCCGGGGGGCGGCGCGGACGGCGCGAACAGGCCGGACGCGTCGAGCGCCGTTAGGTAAGCGAAGTCGCCGACGATTTCGAGTTGCGCGAGGCGTTCGACGACGCGAAAATCGCGTTCGCGGCGCGTTTGCGCGTCCGGGAAAAGACGCGAAAAGAGACAAAAGCCGAAGACGGCGAGCAGAAGCGCGGTCGAGCCGAGGGAAAGAGCGCGGAGGACGCGACGGCGACGCAACGACGCGGTAAGCGCGAGGAGCGCCGTTTGCGTTTCGGCGTCGAGGCGTTCGACGACGGCGACGGGGAGGCGTTCGTTCGGCGCGTCGACGTCGAGGAGCGAAAGCGCGTTCCAAGCGGAGCGTTCCGCGTCGACGCGAGCGCGAAGCGCCGGATCGTCGGCGAGGCGACGTTCAAACGCGGCGCGTTCTTCCGGCGCGAGTTCGTCGTCGAGATACGCGACGATTTCTTCGTCGAGCGGGTCGAGTTCCGCGTCTCTTTCCGGCGCGAGTTCGGCGTCGAGGGGCGCGTCGAGGTCGAAAGAATAAGCGTCGTCGGGGCGTTTCGGCGAGGTCATTGCGGTTTTTTCCCTTCTTCGACGTAAGGTTCGAGCGCGGCGCGGAGATTGAGACGAGCGCGGCAAAGGAGCGACTTCACCGCTTTCGGCGTCAACTTCATCACGTCGGCGATTTCTTGATAACTCATTCCTTCAAAACGCGCCAACAAGAGCGCTTCGCGTTGGCGCGGGCCGAGCGAATCGACGGCGGCGCGGACGACCGCTTGCAGTTCGAGCCGGGCGACGCTTCGCGTCGGCGTCGCGCCGCTTTGCGCGAGAATGTTCTCTTCGACGACAAAACCGAGCGACGACGCGGCGCCGTCTCCGGACGCGGCGCCGAAAAGAAGCTCCGGACGGCGGCTTTTGGCGCGCAACGAATTGAACGCGACGTTGTGCGCGACGCGGTAAAGCCAAGTTGAGAAGCGAGCTTCGGGACGGTAAGAGTCGCGATGCTTGTAAACGCGCATAAAGACTTCTTGCGTCAAGTCTTCCGCCGATTGCAAGTTTCCGACGAAACGTTGCAAGAACGCGCAAACGCGGGCCTGGTTGCGCGCCATTAACTCTTCGAACGCGAACGCGTCTCCCGTTTGCGCGGCGAGCATCAGGCGAGCGTCTTCGTCGTCGGGCGCGACGGCGTTGAGCGGTTGGGCGTCGGACAAAACGGGGGTTCCTTGCGTTGGGGCGGCGTTTGAAGAAGAGCGGTCGCGTTTTCTCGAAAAGAGCGCGTTTTCGACCGAGCGTCGGAGCGAAACCGAACGAACGGGACATAACGCCGCCTTGCGCTCGTCGCGTCGACGGTCGTAACGGGAGCGTCGTCGAACGCGGCGGCGGAGAAGACCGCTTTCCTTTTTTATTAAACGTCGCCAAGTGGAGTGTTTCTTGTCGCCGACGCGCTCCGCGTCGAAAAACGAGAAACCGACGTTACTCCATTATACAGGGGAAGAAAGGTCTTGAAAACGGGGAACGCGGAATTTTCGGCCGTTTTTTATCGTTTTTATTGTTTCGCGCTTTCGGGGGGGCTCCGCGAGCGGCGCGGTTCGGCGTATAATAACGGCGAAAGGACGCGTCGATAAGGATATAGACGGCGCGGCGGCGGCAAACGTTTCGATTTTGTCGCGGCGAACGGCGATTTTCGGAAAAATAACGCGAATTGGTAACGCGTCGCGTCGTCGTCGCGTCTTAAAATTTAAGGAGAACGGGGGGCAAAATGACGGCGACATTTTCCGCGCCGAAGAGCGTTCGTTTGCAAATCGGCGTTTTCGGACGGCGCAACGTCGGGAAGTCGTCGACGCTTAACGCGTTGACGCGGCAAAACTTCGCGATCGTTTCGGACGCGCCCGGAACGACGACCGACCCGGTCGAAAAGGCGATGGAGCTTGCGCCGCTCGGGCCGGTTCTTTTGATCGACTCGGCGGGCGTCGACGACGAAGGGCCGCTCGGAGCGGAGCGGGTCGCGAAGACGCGGGGCGTTTTCGACCGCGTCGACGTCGGGGTGATCGTCGTCGATTCGTCGCTTGGCGCGGGCGCTTGGGGGACGTTCGAGGAGCAGATCGCCGACGAGTTGGCGCGGCGGGCGGTTCCGACGCTCGTCGTTTGGAACAAAACCGACTTGGCGGCGCCGAACGAAGCGGCGGTCGAAGCGGTTCGGCGGCGCGGTTTGGCGACGGTCGAAACGTCGGCGGCGCTCGACGGGGCCGGAAAGAGCGGTTCGCCGAAGATTCGGGAAGCGCTGACGAAGCTCGCGCCGGAGGAGTTTTTCGCGCCTCCGCCGTTGGTCGCCGACTTGGTTCCGCCGGGGGAACTCGCCGTTTTGGTCGCGCCGATCGACTCGGCGGCGCCGCGCGGACGGTTGATTTTGCCGCAAGTGCAAACGATTCGCGACCTTTTGGACGGGGAAAGCGGCTGCGTCGTCGTTCAACCGGAGCTTTTGGCGTCCGCGCTCGACCGATTGAAGACGCCCCCCGCGTTGGTCGTCGTCGATTCGCAAGCGTTTAAGACGGTTGCGGAGATCGTTCCGCGTTCGATTCCGCTGACTTCGTTCTCGATTCTCTTCGCTCGACGCGGGGGCGACTTGCGAACGGCGGTCGACGGGGCGCGGCGGATTGCGGAACTTTCGCCCGATTCGCGGGTTTTAATTGCGGAGGCCTGTTCGCATCACGCGACCGACGACGATATCGGGACGGTGAAATTGCCGCGTTGGTTGCGGGCGCGGGTCGGCGAAACGCTCCAAATCGAGCGGGCGCAAGGGCTGGATTTCCCGACGGTCGACGGGTTGCGGCGTTTTGACTTGATTCTGCACTGCGGCGCCTGCTCGCTGAATCGGCGCGAAATGGCGGCGCGACTGGGAAGAGCGGCGGAAGCGGGCGTCCCGATAACGAATTACGGAACCGCGATCGCGTTTTTAAACGGGATTTTGGAGCGCGCCGTCGAACCGTTCGGGCTTTGACGCGTCGACGGAAATGTTAAGGAAGGAAAAATAAGGAGAATAGAGGATGAAAGCGAACGTTTCGAAACAAGGGGCTCCGCGTCGGCGGACGGTTCGACGGGCGGCGATCGCGGCGACGGTCGCTTGCGTTTTGCTCGGCGTCGTCGGAATCGGCGCGGTCGCGGCGGTCGGCGTCGGGATTCGGCAAGTTCTCGAAAAATCGGGGTACCTCGAAGATTGGACGGACGCGGACGGCGTTTGCGTCGAGGGCGTTCCGTACGGGCCGAACGACTGGAACAAGCTCGACCTTTATTTCCCGAAAGAAATCGCGCCGGAACGTTCGCGCGGCGCCGTTCTTTTCATTCACGGCGGCGCTTGGAGCGGCGGAAGACGGGGCGATATGGCCGGATTCGCGCGACGAACGGCGAAGGGCGGTTACGTCGCCGCGTCGCTCGGGTATATGTTGAGCGGCGACCAAACGGAAGCCGGCTATTCGATAAACGCGGTGATGGACGAGATCGACGCCGCGCTCAAAACGCTGAAAGAAGAAGCGACGAAACGCGGCGCGCCGCTCGAAAAAGTCGCCCTTTCCGGGGATTCGGCGGGGGGACACATCGCGACGCTTTACGCTTATTCGCGAGGGAAAGACGCGCCTCTTCCGGTCGTCTTCGTCGCGCCGCGCGTCGGGCCGAGCGATTTTCATCTGGAAACTTGGCCGAACCTCGAACCGCAAACGGTCGCCGGACTCGTTTCGAAGTTGGCGCGAACCGAGACGACCGTCGAGGCGATGAAAGCGAAGACGCCGGAAGCGGAAGCGGCGATCGCGGCGATTTCCCCGGCGACGTTCGCCGAAAACGGCGGCGCGATTCCGACCTTGGCGGCGTACGGCGGGGAAGACGGGCTCGTTCCGACGCCGCATCGGGAACGGTTGGTCGCGGCGCTCGAAAAGGCGGGCGTTCCGTTCGACGTCGTCGATTTCCCGAACTCCGGGCATATGCTCGAAAGCGACCCGGAAGCGACCGAGCGCCGCCGCGAACTTTTCTTCGAGTACGCCGAGCGGTACTTGAACGTGAAAGCGGAAGCGCCGCAAGCCGCCGAGTAAAGCGGAAACGAAAGAATAAAAAACGCCGTTCGAGCGGGTTTCGAACGGCGTTTTGCGTTATTGTCGGCGGCTTTTTCGGCGGAGCGTCAGTCTTCTTTGGCGACGCGGACGACTTCCTCGACGGAGGTGATCCCGAGCCCGACTTTCTTCCAACCGACGTCGCGGCGCGTCAGTCTTCTTTGGCGACGCGGACGACTTCCTCGACGGAGGT
>JAFYVO010000277.1 GCA_017549085.1 Thermoguttaceae bacterium | reverse complement strand
GAATTTCGCTTTGAACGCTCGGCGTTGCCGACGCGCCCGCTTCGAACGAGGAAAACGTCGCCGCTTCCGCTCCGCAAGACGAAGACGGAAACGACGGCGAAGAGAAACGCGACGTTGGTAAGAGAATTTCGCTTTGAACGCTCGGCGTTGCCGACGCGCCCGCTTCGAACGAGGAAAACGTCGCCGCTCCCGCTCCGCAAGACGAAGAACGGAAACGACGGCGGAGTGAAACGCGGCGTTAGTAAGAGAATTTCGCCTTAAACGATTGAACGCTCGGCGTCACCGGCCGCCCGCTCGAATCGGCGAAGGCCGCGCCCGCTTTTTCGGTCGTAACGCCCATAAACATCGAGCTTTCCATCCCGGCGATTTCGAGCGAACCGTCCGCGCTCATCGTAACGACCGCGTGCACCGGATCGTTGAAGATAACGGTGTGGCTCATGTTGCCGTAACGCTTCGTCAGCTCTTCCGGGTAGAGGTTGTGCCGAACGTTCAGCCACTCGTGCGTCGTCGAGTTGACGTCGAAGTAAACGACGCCGTTCAAAATCCGGACGAAGTCGCGATGGTGGTGCCCGTTGCAACAGAGACGAACGCGCCCCGGGGTTTTCGCGTTGACGCCGTCGACGATTTCGCGAACTTCGCGCCAGTTGGCGACGCCGCCGCGCTCGCGCTCGAAACTTTGGTGAATGAACGTCGCGCAGGGGAACGGCGACGTCGCAAGGGTTTCGGCGAACCAAGCGAGTTGTTCCGGCGGGAGGATCGAAATCGCGGAACCCTTGTATTTAAAGTAGTTGCCGTTCGAGTAGTGCGTAAAGGTTCCGTCGTCGTTGCGGAAGTAGTTGCCGTCCAAAACGACGAAGCGGAAACCGTCGCGGTCGAAGTAGTAATAACCTTTGTCGAGCTTGTACGCTTCGAAAGTTTCCTCGAACGAGCAGCCGTCGAAGTCGTGGTTGCCGCACGTATGGTAGCCGGGGATTTCGAAGTTTTCGTAACTTTCGACGAACTCGCGGTCGTTTTTCGGGTTGTGGCAGAAGTCGCCGCAGTGAATGATAAACGAGCATTTTTCGCGAACGGCGCGCTCTTGAATTTCCTTCAAACGTCGCGGCGCCTCCGAGTAAAACGAACTCGGGCAGTGGTGAATATCGGCGAAAAGACTGAATTTAACGGTCGCGTTCGACGGCGTTTCCGGCGCCCTTTCGGCTTGCGACGTTCGACCGAGCGTCGCGGCGAAAGCGGTTCCGGCGCCGACCGTCAAGAAACGACGGCGGTTCAGGGGGGCGGCGTTGGACATAATAATAACGTCTCCTTGCGGAAAAAAACGAATTGGGCAAAGCGGAAATAAAAAACGACGCGCCGCGAAGGAAGTTCCTAAACGGCGCGTCGAGTTTAGTTGGCGCGTCAGTCTTCGATGATCAGACGAATCCCGACGTTGTGCGCTTTTTGCCAAGGCAGGTAGCCTTGACGGAACGAAGAGCCCGCGACTTTTGGACGGTCGGCCCAAGAGCCGCCGCGCGCGGTCTTGCGTTCGGTCGCGCTCAAACCGTTGCGCCCGTCGCCGTCGACGTAAGGATAGGCGGCGTAGTCGGAGCGCGTCCACTCGGCGACGTTCCCGATCATATCGCTAAGGCCCCAAGCGTTCGGCGCGTATTGGGCGACGTAGTCGACCGTGAACCATTTGTCGGCGAAGCGGTCGTCGCGGAGCGGGAAGACGCTGTCGGCGGCGTAATCGCGGCGAAGGTGAATCGTCGCGCCGCTTTCCCAAGTCGTGTAGAGCTTGCGGCGTTCGGCCCCGGCGAGGTTCGCGAACTTCGAGAAGTCGGCGTCGAAGGTTCCGAAGTAGAACTTCGAAGCGTTCCCGGCGCGCGCGGCCCATTCCCATTGCGCTTCGGTCGGAAGAGCGGCTTTGACGCCTTTTTCCTCGTTCAGCCATTCGACGAACTTTTGCGCTTCGTTCCAAGAGACGCGGGCGACCGGTTGGTCGGCGTGGTTGGCGATGTAACCCGGGACGATGTGGTCTTTCCCGTGTTCCTCGATGTAGCGCGTGTCGTGTTCCGGATCGTAGGCGGCGTATTGCGCGTTCGTGATTTCCGTCTTGCTCATCCAGAACGGTTTCGCGATTTCGACGACGGAGCGCGGGTTTTCGTCGGCGTACCCGTCGAGCGCGCCCATCACGAACTTCCCGGCCGGAATACGGACGAACTCAATCTTAACGCCGTCGGCCAATTCGACCGTTTTGACCGGCGCGCCGCCGTTCAGCGCGGCTTCTTGCATCGCTTTGGCGGTCGCTTCGTCGAAGGCCCAATCGGAGCCGAGCTTGTCGGTCGGCGCTTCGTATTTCGGCGGTTTGACGAATTCCGGCGCCGGTTTGGCTTGCATTTCTTTCAGCAAGCGGTCGTATTCGTTTTCGACGTCGACCGCGGCCGCGTCGGCGTAGAGCGCGGAGAGTTCGAGACGGCGTTTCGCTTCCGTTTCGTTCCCCCACTTGCCGCGCCAAGGAGCGTTGAAGTCGATCCAGTTGACGAGGAGGCGTTGCGCTTCGTCGTCGAGTTTGACGTTGTAGTGGCCCTTTTCGAGCATTTGGATCAGTTCGCTCGTCGACGCGTGATACTCGTACGGCGGGAGAACGTCCATATCGGTTTCCGGACCCGGGCGGCGGACGAACGGGTGGATCGCGTGGTAAGCCTTTTCGGCGTCGGCGAAGCTCGGGCGGTCGTCTTTCGAACCGTCGTGGCAGCCGATGCAGAACTTCTTAACGACGCGGTGATAAAGGTCGAGTTCGAACGTCAGCGAGCGGGCCGGGCCGAAGTATTCTTGGATTTCGCTCGGTTCGCGGCGCGACGCGTCGGTCAGGACGGACGGGGTCGCGTCGAGTTGCGACTCGTGGCAGCCGTTGCAGCTGACGTTTTCGCCCGGCATCCCGACGAACCAGCTGCGGAAGAGCTGAATCGCGGCGCCGTCTTTGTCGACCGGAAGAATCGCGACCGGAGTGTTCGCCGGAATCTTGAAGAACGCGGAGCCGTCCTTTTCGACCGGAACGTACCCGAGGAGGCGTTTAATATCCCAACTGCTTTGGACGCCGACCGACTCGTGCCCGCCGGTGCGCAGGTAGGCGAAGTGGTAGGCGAAAATTTTCAGTCCGGCGATTTCGCCGCGCGGAACGTCTTTCGTGCCGAAACCGTTGTAAACGTCGGTGATGAAGACGGTCGCTTCTTTTTCGCCTTCGACGACGCGGTTCGGCAGGGTCGGCGGCAGGTCGCGCTCGACGAGCGGCGTCGGGAAGAAGTAGCCTTCTTTTTCAACGACGGAGATCGGCGTCATGTTGTCGAACGTGTCGACGAGGTAAAGACCGTAGGTTCCCGGCGCGCCGGCGATTTCGCAGTTAACGATAATGTGGTTTTCGCAAAGCGGATACGGGAAAACGAAGTTGTATTTCAAGCCGGTCGACTGCATGTCGAGGACGTTCCCTTCGACGTCGCGACCGTAACCCGGGATTTCGCAAACGAAGCCGGTTTCTTCGGTCGGGAAGATGCGCGGGTGAACGTCGAGCTGGGTGTTTTCCGGGCCCCATTCCTTCGACGGCGGGTCGAAGCGGAACGGATATTTGCGAGCGATCGTCGGGTCGATGATGAGAAGACGACCGACGTCGCCGCGACCGTGG
>JAFYVO010000276.1 GCA_017549085.1 Thermoguttaceae bacterium | reverse complement strand
GCCCTGATGCTTGTTGAGCGTCATGTTGATGCCCTCACCGCTGCCGCAGATAGCAATGCCGGGGTAGCACTCGCCGCTCTCTACGGCTACAGCAAGTGGGTGTCCATAGTCGGCATAGTCGCAGCTATCGGTGCTGTAGGTGCCGAAGTCCTTGTACTCCCAGCCTTTGGCCTCGAGCCACTGCTTCACATATTCTTTCAGTTCGTAACCAGCGTGGTCGCTGGCCAATCCGATTGTCTTCATTAGAATTAAAAATTAGAAATTAAAAATTAAAACTGACAAACAGAAGTCTCAATTAAGAATTAAAAATTAAGACTAATGATTTTCTTTCGTGGTTTTTACAATTGAAACGAGTATTGCTGTTACCTCTTTAGCTTCTTCAAATATAGATTGAAAAGAAGGGTTGTCAATGTTTTCATTGTCGTATAGAAGGGATAGCCAGTATTTCGTTTCGTTAGCCTCTTTTAAAGCAATGGACATTTTATTGATAAAGTCAGCCTTGCTTTGCGCAAATTTAGCTTCACGAACAAGGGCACCAATAGCAGTACCGCTACGAAGCAATTGTTTGGATAATATAAATTCTTTTTGCTCTTTCGTGAGGTATCTGTAGGCTTTTACAATACGGTTAGCAAAGCTGTAGGTCTTGTATTCAATAACGTTGTCCTTAATCATCGTTATTCAATCGAAACACTCATCACGACAGTGATGTCGCAATGAGTGTTTTAATTTTTAACTTTTAACTTTTAATTTAAAAGTGCTTTCACTTGGTTATACACGTTCTCTGCGGTGAAGCCCAGCAACTCTCGCCGATTGGGACGTGAGACGCAAAATCCTTGCGCAAAAAGGGGTTAGCGAAGTCTACTCGATGGGCGGCGAACGTCGGCAATACCAAGTCGCGTTACGTCCGGACGACTTGCTTCGCTTCGGGCTTACCGTCGACGACGTTGAAACCGCGCTCCGCAAAAGCAACCGCAACGTTACCGGCGGCTTCTTAACGCAGCAGGGCCCTAAACAGTTCTTAGTGCGTTCTTTAGGCCGCATAAAATCGCTCGACGATCTGCGAACGCTCGTCGTCGACCCGTCGACCGAGCCGCCGATTTTGTTGCCGCAAGTCGCCGACGTCCGACTCGGGCCGTCCGTCCCGATCGGCGACTCCTCCGCCGCGATTCGCCTTCCCGACGGTTCTTTCCATCAAGGGGACGCCGTCGTTTTGACCGTCGAAAAACAGCCGAACCAAGACGCTCGCAAACTAACGCAAACCGTTCTCGCCGAAATGGTTAAAATGGAGGCGAAACTCCGCGAAACTTACCCCGACCTGCGCATCGTTCCCGTTTACCAACAGCGAACGTTCGTCGAATTGGCGGTTCGGAACGTTCTCGACGCGTTGCGCGACGGAGCGTTTTTGGTCGCCGTCGTCGTTTTTCTCTTCCTAACCTCTTGGCGCACAACGTTTGCAACGCTCGTTACAATTCCGACGACAATTGCGACGGCGTGTCTCGTTTTTGCGGCGTTCGGAATGACGATCAACGCGATGACGCTCGGCGGGTTGGCGGTCGCTATCGGCGAACTGGTCGACGACGCGGTCGTCGACGTAGAGAACATTCACCGACGGCTCGGCGAAAACGCGCTTTTGGAGGCGCCGCGACGCGCGCTAACCGTCGTTTTTGAAGCGAGTTCGGAAATCCGCAACTCCGTCGTCAACGGCACGGCGATCACCGTTCTCGTCTTCTTTCCCCTCTTCTTTTTGGACGGGATCGAAGGCAAACTTTTCGCGCCGCTCGGTTTGGCTTACATCGTGTCGCTTACGTCGTCCCTTCTCGTTTCGTTGACGCTGACGCCGGCGTTGTCGCACCTCCTTTTCCCGGCGATTTTTCAAAATCGCAAACGTCGCTCCGCCAAGACGTTAAAGGCCGTCGATCAACGCGCGAAGAAGCCGAGTTTCGTTTTGCGAACGACGCAATACTTCGCGAGTTCCGCGATTCGTTGCGGTCTCGACTACCCCTTGTCGACGCTCTTCTTCGCGGTCGCGCTCGGCGTCGGCGGGCTTTACGTTTTCTTCTCGCTCGACCGCGACTTTATGCCGCCGTTCAACGAAGGCGCGATTCAAGTCAACCTCGACCTTACGCCGGGCGTCTCGCTTGAAACGTCGTCGGAAGTCGCCGAAAAACTTGCGTTGCGTCTTGCCGAGATCGAAGGAATCAACGCCGTCGTTCGCAAAACGGGCCGAAGCGAAATGGACGAGCACGTCGTCCCGGTCAATACGTCGGAGTTCATTTGTTCCGTCGATCAAACGGTCGCCCGCGATTTCAACGAGATCGTCGACGAAGTACGCGGCGTCATCGACTCGGAAAACGTCCCCGGCACGATCGCGTCATACGACCAACCGTTGCAACACTTAATCAACCATTTGCGGAGCGGTTCCCGCGCCAAAATCGCGATCAAAGTTTCCGGCGACAACTTATCGATTTTACGCGAACGCGTCGCCAAAATCCAAGAACTCGTCGCGGACGTCGACGATATCGGTTCCCTTCGCGTCGAACCGATTCAAGCCGACTTGCCGCAAGTGCAAATCCGGCTTAAACGCGACGCTTTGGCGCGTTACGGTTTGACGCCGCAAGACGTCGACCAAACGATCGAAATCGCGATGAACGGTTCCGTCGCGACGACGATTCTTGAAGGCGAACGCCCGGTCGAACTCTTAACCCGTCTCGGCGAAGACGTTCGCGAAAATATCGACGCGTTGCGGCGCCTCCCCGTCCGCCTCCCGGTTAAGACGCTCCCCTTCCCGCCGACGTCGAATTCGGAATCGGCGATCGCGGCGGCTGTTGCGGACGCGAGCGCTGAAAACGCCGCGGCTCCGTCGATTAACTACACCGCGTCGCAACCCGGCGTTATCCCCCTCTCCGAGGTCGCCGAAATCGACGCGCAAGCGTTCGGGCCCGGTCAAATCGACCGCGAAAACGGTCGACGACAAGTCGTCATTCAATCGAACCCGCGTTATCGCGGCGCCGTCGAAGTCAAGGAAGATATCGAGCGACGCCTTGCGACGCATTGGAACGAACTGACCGCCGACGGCGTCGACGTCCGCGTCTCGGGTCTTTTCGAAAGCGAGCAAAGCGCGGCGCGCACGTTGACCGCGTTGTCGCTTTTCTCGGGGCTTTGCGTCTTCCTGATTCTGTACCG
>JAFYVO010000026.1 GCA_017549085.1 Thermoguttaceae bacterium | reverse complement strand
ACGGCTACCCCGGCGCCGTTTATCGCCCGACGCGTTCCGATTCGCTCGAACGTCCGCCGCGAACGGTTCCGGTCGTGAATAGCTCCGGCGTCGTGCTCTGTTACGTCGAGCGTTCCGACGGAGAGGCGATCAAATGCCCGGCGGGAAAACTTCCCGTGATCGACGAGAAGGGCGTCGTGATGCGTTTCGTTCCGCATCCTCCGAAGAACGGCCCGATCGCGTGCCCGCCGGGAACGGGCGTCGTCGCGGATACCGACGGCGAGATTCTTTGTTACGTCGCTATTCCCGACGATATTCCCGCCGAGCCTGTGCTCGCGAAGCGTTCCGCCGAACTCGTTCCCGTTTTTTTTAGCGCGCAGGACGTCGAGAAAGGCTTCGAGCGTGTAAGCGAAATTTGTCGACCGCTTCGTCCCGCGACGAACGGCGAAGCGGTCGAGCGTCCGGCGCGAACAGTTCCGGTGTTAGACGGCGACGGTTACGTTCTCTGTTACGCGTATTCTCCGGAAGGGGGCGCCGCGATCGAATGCCCGGCGGGAAAAATTCCCGTGATCGACGATAACGGCGCCGTCGACGGGTTCGCGCCAAAGCCCGCGGACAAAAAATCGGAGATCGACGGCGTAAGAGTTCTTGACTCAACGGAAGACGGCAAGATTATTCGGCGCAACGCCGACGGGGTCGCGCTCTGTATCTGGAGCGTAGCCGCGCCGATCGCGTCTGGAGCGCCGACGGCGCCGGCGGGTAAGGACGCCTATTGCTGTGGGAACGGCTTTGTTTTTTATTCCGACAGCGCACGACTCGCGGGAGGCAAGGCGATTGTGCAAATGATCCGGGAAAAGGTTCCGGTCTTGGACGGCGACGGCGAAATCGTTTGTTGGGTTCGCGATTCGGGGAACAAAGCGATTCAAGCGCCGTCGGGGCAGGTTCCGGTGATCGACGACAAGGGCGCGGTCGACCGCTTCGTTAGCAAAGACGCGGAAGCCCCGTCGGGAACGCGCGCCGAACGCGACGCCGACGGCGAAGTCCGCTTTTTCATCTATAAAGGCGACAACGTTTGCGTTCCGGTCGACGCGGTTCCGGTCGGCGACGCGGTTCTGGTCGCGGTCGACGGGGTTCCGGTTGTGAAAGCGGCTCCCGCCGATTCGGTTGCGAAAGCGGCTCCGGTCGCGGTTGAAGCGGCTCCGGCGGAACCCGCGGCTCCGGTCGCGCCCGGTTCCATTAAGTTTCATAAAACGTCGAAGCCTATCGGCGACGTCGGCGCCGACGTTTGGCGCAACTCGATCGGTATGGAGTTTCGTCGTATTCCGGCCGGGAAGTTCGCGATGGGCTCGCCTGCGTCGGAAGAAAACCGCGAATGTTGGGGCTCCGACGAAACTCAACGCGAAGTAACGATTTCGCGCGAATTCTATATGAGCGTTTACGAAACGCGTCAAAGCGACTTCGCGGCCTTTTATTACGACGCGGCGGGGGAACCGAGCCTTTTCTACAATCCCTCTTGTTTTACGGGGCCGGATCGCCCGGTCGACCGCGTCGAATGGGTCGTCGCGATGAATTTCGCGGCGACGCTCAATAAATACTTAGGGAAAGAGCTGGCCAAGCGTTTCGGCGAAGGCGCGCGCTACGACCTGCCGACCGAAGCGCAGTGGGAATACGCCTGTCGCGCCGGAAGCAAAACGACGTATGCGTTCGGCGATTCGTGCGACGGTTCGCAAGCGAACGTCAACGGGATGTCTCCTTATCCTAATCGGACCGCGCCCGGCGATTACGTCGGGGGCACGACCGCGGTCGGGATGTACGCGCCGAACGCTTGGGGCCTTTACGATATGCACGGCAACGTTTGGGAATGGTGCCTCGACTGGTACGCGTCTTACGACGAGAAGGATACGGTCGACCCGGTCAACCTCGCCGGACGCGGCGTCACTCGCGTCTTGCGCGGCGGGTCTTGGTTTGCTTCCGCTTTTTGCGCGCGGTCGGCTCACCGCGTCAACGAATCCGACATTCTTTTTGACCAAAACGCCCATAACGTCGGTTTTCGGTTGGTGATTATTCCGGGCGACAAAGAACCGCTGCTCAAAATAAATACCGAATGGACGAGAGAACAAGTGGAGACGAACCGTCGCCGATACGAAGCGAAGAACGGAATTGAATAATCGTTTCTCAAACGAAGAGCGCGGCGACCGTCGAGCGGGAAAGACTCCGTTCGACGGCGCCGCGTCGTCGACGGAACCGGCGCTTGGCGTCGAGTCTTTATTTTTGGTTTTATAAGAGGTTAACGATGAAATTCTTCAAAAACGCGTTTTTAAAAGCGGCGGCGACGTGTTGCGCCGTCGCGCTTATTTACTTGGCAAACGTCGCGTCGGCTCAGGACGCGGCGCCGCGAGTCGCCGGAAACGCTTGGCGCAACTCGATCGGGATGGAGTTCCGCCGTATTCCGGCCGGAACGTTCAAGATGGGTTCGCCGGTAACGGAAGTCGACCGCGAACGTTGGGGCTCCGACGAAACCCAGCGCGATGTAACGATTTCGCGCGAGTTTTATATGAGCGTTTACGAAACGCGGCAACGAGATTGGGAAGCCGCCGGCGGGAAAAATTTAAGTTTCTTCCGAGGCGCCGATCGACCGGTCGACAGCGTTTCGTTTAAAAACGCGCAACGCTTCGTCGAGGTGATGAATAAAAAATACGGCGAAGAACTTGAAGCGACGTTCGGCGAAGGCGCGCGTTACGACCTGCCGACCGAAGCGCAGTGGGAATACGCCTGTCGCGCCGGAAGCGAAACGGCGTTTTCGTTCGGCGCTTCGCTCAACGGCGTCGAGGCGAACGTCTCCGGCTCCAAACCGTACGGAACGAATCGACCGGGCCCGCAGATTGACGAAACGACCAAAGTAGGAAAATACAAACCGAACGCTTGGGGCCTTTACGATATGCACGGCAACGTGTGGGAGTGGTGCGTCGACTGGTACGCGGCTTACGACGAAAAGGATACTGTCGACCCGGTCAACCTTGCCGGGCGCGGTTCGAATCGCGTTTTGCGCGGCGGCGCTTGGGCTTACGACGCTTGGAGCGCGCGGGCGGCCAACCGCGTCAACGATTCCGACGTCGTTTTTGGAACGGAGGGCGCCTCGGTCGGGATCCGGCTGATTATCGTTCCGGGGGACGAAAAACCGCTCGTCGAAAAATACGGCGACGCGCACGCGGAGGAAATTGCCAAACGGCAACGCGAAGAGTTCGAAAAGTCGCGCGAAAAACAAATTAAGGGCGTCAGGTAAGCGCGCTGCGTTTGGCGTTTCCGGACGAAGTAAAACGTTACGCGGCGGTTGTTTCGGTGGTTCCTCCCGAGAGCGGCGAGGGCCGCGCAAACTTGCCGTCAAAATTTCCTGTAACGCGCCTCTCGAAACGCGATAGGTAAGAGCGCGGCAAAAAATAAAGAAAATCGTTTTTTTTTTTTGATTGCTGTTGTAAAAACTGGGTTTGAGTGTATAATTATGTCGACGGCGAGCGTCGGTTGTTTTCGCGCTCGTTTTTAAATAATCGTTTACTCTTTTTTCGCAATGGGGAATCCAATGAAAATTTTCCCAAAATCGTTGTTTCTAAAAGCGACGCCGGCGACGTTTTGCGTCGTCGCGTTCGTCGCGTTGGGGGCGAGCGCGCAAGAAGCGACTCCTAAAAACGAAATCGCCGAGCCCGCTCCGATTTTGAAGACCGAAACGCCGTCGAACGTCGCGGTCGCCGAGTCCGACGGCGTTTGGACGAATCTGCTCGGTATGGAGTTTCGCCGTATTCCAGCCGGGAAGTTCAAGATGGGCTCGCCGACGTCGGAAGACGGTCGCGAACGTTGGGGCTCCGACGAAACCCAGCGCGAAGTAACGATTTCGCGCGATTTCTATATGGCCGTTTTCGAAACGACGCAAGGCGAGTGGACGACGGCGATGAAGAATAATCCGAGCGTCCTTAAATGCGAACGGCTTCCGGTTACGAACGTTTCCTTCGTCGACGCGCTCGCGTTCGTCGAAAAGTTGAACGAAAAGTTGCGCGAAGAATTGGAAGCGAAGTTCGGCGAAGGCGCGCGTTACGACCTGCCGACCGAAGCGCAATGGGAATACGCCTGTCGCGCCGGAAGCGAAACGGCGTATTCGTTCGGCGACGCGTGCGACGGTTCGCAAGCCAACGTCAACGGTTGCCGGCCTTACGGAACGACCGAACCCGGCGTCGACCTCGAGAGACCGACCGACGTCGGAACATATTTGCCGAACGCTTGGGGCCTTTACGATATGCACGGCAACGTTTGGGAATGGACGCTCGACCGGTACGCGCCTTACGATACGAACGATACGACCGATCCCGCCAACCTCCTTGGGCGCGGTTTGTATCGAGTCTTGCGCGGCGGCGGTTGGGGATACGACGCTTGGAGCGCGCGAGCGGCCAACCGCGTCAACGATTCCGATCTTGTTTTCGCGCATCGCGCCGACGCGGTCGGGTTGCGATTGATTATCGTCCTTGGCGACGACGAACCGCTTCTTAAAGAAACCGTTCCGGGTAACAACGCGTTTACGCGACGTCTTCGCGAACGCCTTGAAAAATTTGGCGACAACCAATAAAACGCGTAAATCGAACGCGGCGCGGTCGAGCGGGAAAGTTTTCGCTCGGCGGCGCCGCGTTTGGCGTTTCTGGACGGAGTAAAACGTTGCGCGCCGGTTATTTCGGGTTTTCCTCCAAGAATTGGCGGATCGCCTGCATGAACTCGTACCCATAATTTTCCAGTTTCTTGACGCCGACGCCGGAAACGTTTAAAAATTCGCCGTCCGTCTCCGGTTTCAGGTACGTCATGTCGACGAGCGTTTTGTCGCTGAAAACGGCGTAAGGCGGGACGTTTTCGTCTTTCGCGATCTGCAAACGCAACGCTCGCAACTCTTCGAACAGCCGACGGTCGCGCGGAGAAAGCGAATTTTTCGAGTAAGGGTTCGCCGACGCCGCGTTGAACGCCGCGCTCGAACCGCTTCCGCTTAACAAAGTCGACGAACCGCCGGAACGACGCGACGTCGCTTTCTTCTTTTTGCCGGTCGGGCGCTCGACGATCTTTACTTGGCGTTGACCGCGCATCACGTCCCAACCGAGTCGGGTGACGCGCGGTATCGGGAAGTCTTTCGACGGGTCGAGTTCGGCGATTCCCTGCGTCAAGAGCGCGGAAATCAAGTAACGCCAATATGTTTTGTCGCGGTCGGCCCCGACGCCGAACGTCGGCAGCCCGTCGTGCCCGAACCGCTCGATCTTCTCCGTCCGCGCGCCGACCAACACGTCGACGATATGCCCGACGCCGAAGCGGTTCCCGGTGCGCTGCATCGCGGAAAGCGCCTTTTGAGCGTCGACCGTCGCGTCGACGCGGCGAACCGAACCGACGCAATAATCGCAACCGCCGCAACCGCAACGCGGCGCGCCGTCGGTCGACGCGTCGGCGTCGGAACCGTTTTCGTCGGCGTTAAAGTTCGGCGGCGTATACGTTTCGCCGAAGTATTGCAGCAGGTTCGCGCGGCGGCAGCCGTCCGTTTCGGCGAACTTCACCATCTCGTTCAAGCGGCGCGACGCGGCTTCGCGGGCCTCCGGGTCTTGGTAGTCGTCGAGGAAACTGCGGTGAATCGCGATATCTTGATAACCGTACACGAGGAGGCAACGCGCCGGGGCGCCGTCGCGACCGGCTCGGCCCGTTTCTTGGTAATAGCTTTCGACGTCCTTGGGTAAATCGCCGTGAACGACGAAACGGACGTTCGACTTGTCGATCCCCATCCCGAAAGCGATCGTCGCGACGACGATCGGCGTCTCGTCGTTGGCGAACGCGTCTTGAACGCGGGCTCGCTCCGCGTCGGTCAACCCGGCGTGATACGCTTCCGCTTTAAAGCCTTGTTTGCGCAAGAATTCGGCGGTCTTCTCGACGTTTTTGCGCGTCGAGCGGTACACGACGCCGGATTCGTCCGGAACTTCCCGCAAAAAGTCGAGGAGCTGACGGTCGAAATCCTCTTTGTAAGCGATTTGATAAAAGAGGTTGGGACGGTCGAACGACGCGCGGACGCAGAACGGGTCGCGGAGTTTTAGGAGCGTTTGGACGTCCTCCGAAACGCGATCGGTCGCGGTCGCGGTGAAGGCGGCGATCGGGCAATTCGGGAAGAGTTCCGCGATTTGGCCGAGTTCGAGGTAGTCGGCGCGGAAGTTGTGTCCCCATTGCGAAATGCAGTGCGCTTCGTCGATCGCGAAAAATCCGAGTTCGACCGACGACAAAAACTCTTGGAAGCGCGGCGTGTTGAAGCGTTCCGGCGAGACGTAAAGCAAGTCGAGCGTTCGACGGTCGATCGAGGCGTAAATTTCGCGCAACTCCGCCAGCGACGTCGTCGAGTTCAGCGTCGCGGCGCAGATACCGTTCTTTTGCGCGGCGTCGACTTGGTCTTTCATCAGCGACAAAAGCGGACTGACGACGACGCAAACGCCGGGCGTCAGAAGCGCGGGGAGCTGATAGCAAAGCGACTTCCCGCCGCCGGTCGGCATCACCGCGAAGACGTCGCGGCGGTCGAGAAGCGCGCGGACGATCTCCTCTTGGTAAGGGCGGAACGTTCGATAGCCGAACGCGTCGGCGAGCGTTTGGTAAATGCGAGCGGTTAAAGCGTCGGCGGACATTGCGGCGAGTCGGAAAACGGCGGGGAACAAAGGGGGAAAAACGGGAACGCGGACGTCGCGACCGTCGATATTAATTATAGCAAAAAACGCGTCGCGACCAAGGGAAGGCGCCCGAACGAACGCGGGAAGAAAATTTTTCTTTTTTGAAAAAAAAGCGTTTCGCGGTAATAAATCGGAAACGTTCGCGTACTTAAGAGAAATTTTTTTTGTTCGCCGCGTCGCTCCAAATTTTAGGGGCGACGGCGGAAAAGTCGAGCCAAACGCCGTTTTTTCCGAGTTGTCCCCTCCTTGACGAGATGGGAAAATAGGCGATAATAGACAAAATTTCTTTCGGTAGCGGCGCTTTCGCGCGTTTTTCCTGCTCGCTTCTTTTGACGTTGCGCGACGAACGACCGCTTTGCCCAGTTTCCGCTCTTGAGCGGCCCCCGTTAAGTATATAGAGAAGAAAATGCAAGCGTTTCGTTTCGGCGCCGTCGGGCGTCGTTTCTCGTCGTCTTCGCGTTTGCCGATTTGCGCCGTCGCGGTTTGCGCCGCTTGCGTCGCGTTTTCCGGTTGCGAACAACTTGACTCGACGTTGGTTAAACTTGGTTTGAAAAAAGACGAAGCGGCGGCCGCCGGGCCGGACGTTCAATCGGCCGAAAAACCGATTCCGCAAGTCGGCGTTTACACGGTGAAAACGGAAGCGGTTCCGTTGATCCTTGAACTTCCCGGACGCACCGCCGCTTACAACGTCGCGGAAGTGCGCCCGCAAGTCAGCGGGATCGTTTTGGAACGCAAATTCGTCGAAGGGTCCGCGGTCGAAGAAGGGGAACAACTTTACCAAATCGACGACCGTATTTACGTTCAAAACCGCGCGAAAGCGAAAGCGCAAGCCGACTTCTGGACGAAGCAAAACGAACGCGTTACGAACTTGGTCGATAGAAACGCGACGAGCCAACAAGACGCCGACACGACGGCCAGCTCCTTCGCGAACGCGCAAGCCGACTTTGCGCTCGCCGAGCTGAACATCGAATACTGCCGCGTCGAGGCGCCGATTTCCGGTCGCGTCGGCTTCTCGCAAGTTACCGAAGGCGCGCTCGTTACGACCGGCCAAGGCGTTCCGATGACGACGATCCAACAGATCGACCAAATTTACGTCGACCTGAAACCGTCCGTCGCGTCGGCTCTCGCGACGTTGCGTCCGCAAGACGGCGAAACCCTTTGCCCGTATTTCCAAGGCGCGAAGGTCGAAATCGAACTCGAAGACGGAACGCGCTATCCGTTGACCGGGAAAGTCGAGCGCGTCGACAACGCCGTCGACGCGTCGGTCGGGACGGTCGCCGTTCGCGCGGTCTTCGAAAACCCGAACTGGAAAACGCTTGAAGGCGCTCTCATCCCGGGGATGTTCGTCCGCGCGTTCGTTACTTACGGCGTTCGTCCGAACGGGATTCTCATTCCGCAACAAGGGCTCTTCCGCAACGCTAAAGGCGAGCCTTACGTTTGGGTCGTCGACGCGGCCAACAAAACGACGCAACGCCCGATCGTTTCGGAACGCACGCTCGGCGGCGCGGCGGTCGTCGAATCCGGACTCCAAGCGGGCGACCGTATCGTCGTCGAAGGCGTCCAATTCATCAGCCAAGACGCCGAAGTCGAGCCGACCGAAGCGACCGACGTTCCGGTGATTCGCGATTTTGAAAACGCCGAGCAAGCCGAAGCGCCCGTCGCCGAAGCCGCGTCGGTTCAAGCCGAAGCCCCGGCGCAAGCCGAGTAATCGCGACGGAGGTGAAAAGTGTCTCATTTTTTTATTGAGCGGCCTATTTTTGCGTGGGTCGTCGCGATCCTGATTATGTTGGCCGGGGCGCTGTCGATCGTCGGCTTGCCGATTTCGCAGTACCCGAACGTCGCGCCGACGGCGATCGCCGTCAACGGGTTCTATCCGGGCGCGTCCACCGAAACGATCCGCGACTCCGTCGTTCAGATCGTCGAGCAACAAATGACGGGGCTCGACGGCTACCGCTATATGGACTCGTCGAGTTCCGCGAACGGTATGTTCGAAATCATTATCACCTTCGAACAAGGAACCGACCCGGATATCGCGCAGGTTCAAGTGCAAAACAAACTCGCGCTCGCGACCCCGCTTCTTCCGGCGGAAGTCCAAGCGCAAGGGATGAGCGTCGACAAGCAACAAATCAACTTCTTCCTCATTGTCGCGCTGTACAGCGAAGACGGCTCCCTCGACGAAAGCGACTTGGGCGACCTTATCGAATCGTCGTTGAAAGAGACGGTCGGGCGCGTCGACGGGGTCGGATACGTGCAAGTCTTCGGCGGTCAGTACGGGATGCGCATTTGGCTCAAACCGGACAAACTCCGCAGTTACAATATGACGCCGCAAGACGTGTTGGCCGCGGTGAAAGAGCAAAACGTCCAAGTTTCCGCCGGGCGTCTCGCGGGCGACCCGACCGTCCAAGGCGCGCAATTCACCGCCACGATGGTCGCGACGAGCCGCATGACCTCGAAGGAAGAGTTCGAAAACATCTTGATTCGCACGAATCCGGACGGTTCGCAAGTGCGCCTCTCGGACGTCGCCGATCTTGAACTCGGACGCGAAAAATACGGCTTCAGCTCCCGCGTCGGCGCCGTTACGCAAGACGAAGAAACCGGCGAAACGATCGCGAAGGCTTACCCGGGGTGCGGGATGGCGTTGCGTTTGTCCGCCGGCGCGAACGTCTTGGAAACGACGAAAGAAGTTAAAAAGCGCGTCGAAGAAGCGGCGAAATTCTTCCCGCCGGGCGTCAAAATCGCTTACGCGAACGAAAACGCGCCGGTCGTCGAAGAGTCGATCGAAAAGGTCGCGCACACGTTGATCGAGGCGATCGTGTTGGTCTTCGGCGTTATGTTCCTCTTCCTGCAACGCTTCCGCGTTACGTTGATTCCGACGTTCGCGGTTCCGGTCGTTTTGTTGGGGACGTTCGGCGTTATTTACGCTTGCGGGATGTCGCTTAACGTCATCATTATGTTCGCGTTGACGTTGGCGATCGGCCTCTTGGTCGACGACGCGATCGTCGTCGTCGAGAACGTCGAGCGTTTGATGAGCGAAGAAGGTTTGGGCGCGAAAGAAGCGACGAAGAAGACGATGGACCAAATCCAAGGCGCGCTCGTCGGCGTCGGCGCCGTCATCTGCGCGGTCTTCCTTCCGACGTCCTTCTTCGGCGGGTCGACCGGCGTTATTTACCGTCAGTTCTCGGTCGCGATTATTTCCGCGATGACGCTGTCGGTCTTTATCGCGTTGACGTTCACCCCGGCGCTCTGCGCGACGATGCTGAAATCGCACGGCAAAAAGCGTTTCGACCTGTTCGGCTTGTTGTTCGGTTGGTTCTTTAAAGCGTTCAACTTCGGCTTTAACGCTTGCTCGAACGGATACGGGCGCTCGGTCGGCTACATCGTTCGCCGTCGTTTGCGCTTTATGGTTCTCTTCGTCTTGATCGTTTTGGCGGTCGCGCGGTTGTATCCGCAGATGCCGACGGCGTTCCTCCCGGACGAAGACCAGGGGACGCTCTTCGTTCAAGCGCAACTTCCGGAAGGTTCGAGCCAAGAACGCACGGAAGAAGTGGTCGCGCACATTACCGACACGCTCCTGGCCAACGAAGCGGACTCGGTGCAAACGATCTTCGAAGTTACCGGTTTTAGCTTCTCCGGGATGAACCCGAACTCCGCGATCTGCTTTATCGGGTTGAAACCGTTTAGCGAACGCCAAGGGGAAGGGCAAGACGTTTACTCCATTCGCGACCGACTGATGGGCGCGCTCGCCGGTTACAACAAAGCGCAAATCACGCCGATCGTTCCGCCGTCGATTATGGAGCTTGGGACCGCGTCCGGTTTGGAGTTCTTCCTGCAAGACCAAGCGGCGGTCGGCCACAACGAATTTAACAAGATTCAGGGCCAATTCCTCGGCGCGTTGATGCAAAGCGGCAAGTTCGCGGTCGCGTTCCCGAACGCTCTTCCGGACGAAGCGCAGTACAAGATCGACGTCGACGCCGAAAAAGTCCGCGCGATGAAGATGTCGTTGACCGACGTCAACAACCTCCTTTCGATCGCGCTCGGTTCGGCTTACGTCAACGACTTTATCGACCGCGGTCGCGTCAAGAAGGTTTACGCGCAGGGCGAACCGTCGTCCCGCGTCAACCCGATCGACTTGGAAAAATGGCACGCGCGCAACGCCGACGGGCAAATGGTTCCGTTCTCGGCGTTCGCGTCCGGACGTTGGATCAACGGCGCGCCGAAGCTCGCTCGCTTCAACGGGATCGAAAGCGTCAAGTTCACCGCGATTCCGCTTCCGGGCGTCAGCACCGGGGACGCGATGAAGGTCGTCGAAGACATTGTCGAAAACCAACTTCCGCAGGGCGTCGGGTTGAGCTATTCCGGGATTTCGTTCGAAGAGCGTCAAGCCGGTTCGCAAACGGGTCGACTTTACGCGCTCGCGATGGTCGTCGTTTTCCTTTGCTTGGCGGCGCTTTACGAAAGCTGGTCGGTTCCGATCGCGATCGCGATGGTCGTTCCGTTCGGCGCGCTCGGCGCGATTTTGGCGACGCTCAACAGCGGGCTTTCGAACGACGTCTTCTTCCAAATCGGTTTGTTGACCGTTATGGGCTTGTCGGCGAAAAACGCGATTTTGATCGTCGAGTTCGCGAAGCAAATGGTCGAGAAGGAGAACGTTCCGCTCTTGAAGGCGGCGGTGATCGCGTCGAAGTTGCGTTTGCGTCCGATCATTATGACGTCGATGGCGTTCGCGCTCGGCGTCGTGCCGATGGTCAAGGCGCACGGCGCGAGCGCGGTCAGCCAACAATCGCTCGGGACGTGCGTTCTCGGCGGGACGTTGGCCGCGACGTTCTTGGCGATTTTCTTCGTTCCGCTCTTCTACGTCTTCGTCGTCGGGATTTTCAACCGCAAGCTGTTGCGCCCGGCGAAGAATAAGGAAAACGTTGCCGACGCGAACGTCGCTTGACGCAAGCGCGCCTAAAACGGCGGTTTAGACGGAAGTCGAAAGCGGAGGTTCGAAGCGATTCGGGCCTCCGTTTTTTTTACGTCGAAGCGCGCCGCGTCGGGGGCGAGGCGACGTTTCGGGAAATTTTGCGGAAAATTTCGCTTTTCTCCGCTTTCCAAAAACGGCGAACCGCGTAAAATAAAATCGAACGCGCCGACGATTCCGCGTCTTGCGGACTTTTCGGAGTCGCGACGGTCGTCGCCGCGGCGCGTTTTTCGCTTTGCGCTCTTGACGCGAAGCGCGAGAAAGGTTATCCTGTCCTGTAATTTGCTCCGATTCGGCGACGCGTTCGAAACGCCGACCCGAACCCCGACGGCGCGCGGCGACCGACTTTCCGGCGCTCCGTTGGCCGTCCGATCTCGACCCGATAAAAGGCGACGTTATGAAATGCCAAAAATGCGATAAAGTCGCGACGTTTCACATCACCGAAATGAACGATTCGTCGCAGCCGGAAGAGCTGCATCTGTGCGACGAACACGCTTACGAATATCTGCACAAAAACAACGCGAAAGAAGCCGGCGAAGACGAAGAGGGCGACGAACATTCTTGCGGTTGCGCTTGCGGTTCCGAGTGTTCCTGCGGCGACGCTTGCCAATGCGACGGCGAAAGCGAACCGCGCGACGAAGAGGAAAGCGACGCGTCGCTTAAAGAGTTGACCGAAGATTTAATGGAAACGGACTTCCAGTCCTGTCCCTGTTGCGGGCTCGGGTTCCAAGAGTTCCGCAAGACCGGACGCTTAGGATGCGCGAACGACTACCGCGCGTTCAAAGACCGGATCGACCCGTTCTTGTTGAGCGTTCAGGGCGCGAGCGAACACGTTGGCAAAACGCCCCGACGGCGCGGAATCGTCGTCGATTACGGGCCGACGCTCGTTCGATTGCGCAACGAGTTGGTCGACGCCGTCGCGACGGAAGATTACGAACGCGCGTCGGTGTTGCGCGATAAAATTAAGGAGTTGACGCTCAAAATCGCTTGACGCAAGAGAGCGAGTCGACCGAAAAAAACGCCGCGTTCGAAGGGGCGAACCCGAACGAGCGCGGCGTTTGACGCTTTAGAAAGGCGACCGTTAGCGCGTCGGCGCGTCGGCGTTGGGCGACGTTCCGAAAAAGCGGCGGGCCGCGTCGAGCGTTCGGCGCCCGAAATCGCGTTTGGTTGCGTCGGCGTTTTCGGGCGTTTCGACCGGTTCGACCGGAACGACTTTTCGAGCGCGCGGCGGTTGGGGCGGCGCGAAACGACCGAGCGGCGTTTCTTGCGCGGCGACGTTCGCGACGATTAAGTCTTTGAACCAAAGCGTTTTCGCGAGTTCTTCCGGCGTTTCGAACTCGTTCCAGCTTTCGACGGTCTTTTCGAACTCTGCCAACATTTCGGAGCGCGGCGTCGACCGTTTCGTCGCGTCGGTTCGAATCTTCTTATAAAGTTCCTGCCAACCGAGGAGTTCGTCGAGCGTTTTTTCGAGTTGGCGCCCCTTTTCGGCGTCCGGGGCGGCGTCGTAAGCCTTTCTTTTCGCGACGAACCATTGCATCGCGAGGAGGCGAACGTTCTTTTCGACGGCGGGCGTTTTTTTGGGGGGCGCGTCGTCGTTTTTCGCTTCTTGCCGACTCGCGTTCCAGCGTTTAAGGAACGCGGGGCCCGGTCGAACGTCGTCGGAAACGACGTATTCGCTCCGTTGCGGCGAGTCGACGTCGCGCGGCGCGACGTAATAATCGAGTCGCCAATACGGCGCGCGCTCGACGAGCGGCGTTTCCAACGCGCCGAGTTCGGCGGCGTCTTCTTCAAATCGCGATTCTTCTTCCGTTTCGTCGGAAGCGCGTTGGGCGAAGAACGCTTGCGCGAACTTCTTCGCTTGCGGCGGGAGTTCGAGTTTTTCCGGTTCGACGACGCCGTTTTCTCCGCCGAGCGTTTCGACGTAACGATCGAAGAGGCGTTCGCGCGTTTCCGGCGTTTCGGCGCTCAAATCGCGGAGCGCGAGCCAACCGACGAGTTGCCCGGTCGACGCGTTGGCGGCGTCGATCGGCGCGGAGACGTTCCTCCAATAAAGAAACGCCGCGACCGAGCCGAGCGCGACGAAAAGGAGCGCCGCCGTTAGCGTCAAGCGTCCGAGGCAACCGAGGCGCGGGGCGCGAGCGGGACGCAAATAGGGCTCGGAGTACGACGCGTCGGCGTCGGAAGCGTCAAAATCGTTAAACCGTTTTTTCAAGGGAGTTCCTTTATTTTTTAGCGAGGAGGCGCGAGCGGCGGGAACGGCGGCGTCGCGCTTGCGGCGCAAAACGCTCGAAGTTCGACGAAAATGACGAAAATAACGAGATAGAGACTTCCTTTCCGGCGTTTTTTTCGTTATAATAGGGGGGAGCCGAACGTCTTTGGGCGCCGCGTCGGTTGAACATTGAACCGTTTTATATCAAAAATTTCGTCGTTTCCGCAATACGAAAAATTTTCTCGTCGCCGCGTCGAGCGTTTCCGCGCGGAAGAGCGAGAAGAGGAGTCGTTTATGAAGATCGCCGCCGAGTACTTGTTTCGTTGTCTCCGTTCGACGTTGCCGTCGGCGGTTCTCTTGAGCGCGTTAAACGGAGGCGTCGGGGAGGTTTTCGACCTTGCGCAAGCCGTCGCGCAAACCGGTTCCGCGTATTCGGCGCCTTCCGGCGCTCCGGGGACGCTTCCGCCGAACGCTCCGCCTTCCGGCGCTCCGGGAACGCTTCCGCCGAACGCTCCGCCTTCCGGCGCTCCGGGAACGCCTCCGCCGAACGCTCCGCCTTCCGGCGCTCCGGGAACGCCTCCGCCGAACGCTCCGACGCCCGCCGCCGCTCCGCAAAAGAGCGAAGCCGCGCAACGCGTCGAAAAACTTTGCGGAGCGAAAAACGCGGACGTCGTCGGCGAACCCCTTTCGTTGGAAAAGCTCTTATACGGCGCTTATTCGCCGAGCGAACGTTACCGACGTTTGGCGGCGTATTGGGATTTAGTCGGCAAACGCGCTTATTTCAACCTTTGCGTCGAATGCGCGAATTTCGCGAACGAGTGCGCCGCGAAAGCGCAAAAGAAATACGAAGGCGCGACCGCGCCGCAAGAGACGGCGGCTCTTCTCGCCGCGTCGCGTTTGGTCGCCGCGCAGCGTCGCGAAGCCGCTCGAATCGATTTCATTCGGGCGCAACGAGCGTTTGACGCCGCGTTTTCGTCCCCCGCCGCGCGTCGCGCCGCTTGGGAGCGCCGACGTT
>JAFYVO010000275.1 GCA_017549085.1 Thermoguttaceae bacterium | reverse complement strand
CGTCGTCGGCGTTCGTCCCGTCGATCAAAACAATCGGAAACTGTTTATTTTCAACAACTTGCGTCGCTCCATCAACGCCGTCCGACTCAACGTTTCGAAGCGTCGCAAGCGCGAGTCGGCCCAATTCCGCAAACCGAATCTTTTTGCACCAGTAACACCGCTCCGGCGAATTGGCGACAAAGCGTTCGTCGCTAAGTTCCTGCGTTTCCAGAACTTGCAACGCGATCCCAATCTCGTCGGCAAGGACGCGCGCTTCCCGTTTCTCTTCTTCGGTCGACGTCGCGCCGACGGCGAAAAATCCGGTCGGCGGCGCTTTCTTAACTCCCGTCGGCGCGCCGTCTTCCGTCGTCAACGTCGCTCGACGCTCCGTCGCGAGAACCAACGCCTTGGCGAGCGTCGCGCTGTCGACGCCTCCCGAAAACGCGACCGCGCAATCGCGACGGTCGAACCAGTCGAAAAGCCGTTCTTTCTTTTCGCTAAACGTTTGATTTATCGACGTTTCCAATCTTTCTCTCCTCTTCTTCCCTTTTCGTCGGCGTTTCTTTTACGTTCCGTCGTTGCCGCAAAAAAACGGCTCGACGCCGCGAAGGAGCCGAGCCGTTTCAACGCTAACGGTTTTAGCGTCCGCGATTACAAATCGCGCAAGATGTATTACAGCAAGTCGCGGAACGTCGGTTCGTCGGCGCCCGGGAAGTCGGCCGGGACTTCTTGCGTTACGGCGCCGGTCGCGGCCCATTCGGCGCAACGTTGGAAGAGAACGATGAAGCTGACGCTTTCGCATTGCTTGCCGGCGTGTCCCAACATGTAGTTAACGCAGCGACCTTTGCCGTACGGGACGGTGATGAGGAGCGGCTCGTGACGGTTCAAGCCGCGTTTGTCGGCCGGAGCGAAGGCGGTCATAAGGACTTCGACATTGTGCGCCGGACCGCGCATACGTTGATAAAGTTCGTCTTCGCAGTGTCGGAACGTTTTCGGAAGTCCTTTCATAATCGGGTGTTCCGGCGCGCGGTTGTCGATCGGGAACGCCCATTGCGGGCCGTGATCGCCGCCGGGGCCGGGTTCGACCGCGTCGACGATCGTTTTGCCGTCGTTGTCGAGGTAGAGGTACGGGCCGCTGTCTTCGTTGCGCCCTTCCCAACCGCCGAGGCCGATCATTTCGTTGAAGGCCGGCCATTTCGCGAACGCGTTGTTCCCGGCGTGATAGCTCAGGAAGCCGCCGCCGTTTTTGACGAATTCAACGAACGCCTTATTCATTTCCGGATTCCAAGAATCGCCGTTGTAATTCATCACGACGAGATCGTATTTCGAGAAATCGACGTTAAACTTCGACATATCGCCGCCGCGGCTCGGCGAAGTCGCGACGTCGACGTCGAACATCTTCGCGTCTTCGAGAATCTTCACGAGGTACGGCGTCGTCTCGGCCCAATTATGGTTGTTTTGCCCGTCGATGATAACCGTGCGGATTTTATCTTGCGCCGAAGCTCCGACGGCGAACGAAAGCGTCAACGCCAAAGACGCGGCGAAAAGAGACGCGTTTTTCCAAAATTTCAACGACATGTTCATTTCCTTAATTAAATCGAAAGAATGGTGAAACTCGACGCTCAAACGTCGAAACGCCCCCATTTTACCCGACGCGCCGCCAAAAATCAACGCTTTTTTCGCCAAGAAAACAATTTTTTCAAAATTTTCGCCGCCGCCCCCCCTTATTTTGCGACGCGTCGGCGCCGGTTGCCAAAATCGCGCCTTTAGATATAATGTAAGTTTGACGCGGTTGCGCCCGCGTTTCGCCCGTTTTTTTCCCGCTCCAACGAAAGGACGACCGTTATGAAGATCGTTGCGATGGCCAACGGCGGCTTCGCGCTCCCGACGCTCAAAGCGCTCCGCGCTTCCCGACACGAAATCGTCGCGCTCGTCGCGATGCCAATTCGCGCCAAACGCCAAGACAAAAAAGCCGGAATCCCGCCGATTCGCGCCGCCGCGACCGACTTTTTGGCGGACGTCCCCCTCTTCGACCCGGAAGACGTCAACTCCCCCGAAGGCGTCGCGCTCGTTAAAAGTTTCGACGCGGACTTGATTTTCATCTGCGATTACGGCAAAATTTTGTCGCCGGAAGTCATTGCCGCGACGCGACTTGGCGGCGTCAACCTGCACGGCTCGCTCCTCCCGAAATACCGCGGCGCCGCCCCGATCAACCGCGCGATCGAAGCCGGCGAACGCGAACTCGGCGTCAGCGTCATCTTCATCGAACCGAAAGTCGACGCCGGGCCGATCGTCGCGGTCGACTCGTACCGTCCGACGCTCGACGAAACGGCGGTCGAAATCGAAACGCGCCTTTCCGAACTTGGCGCGCCGCTCGTGTTGAACGCGATCGACCAAATCGAATCGGGCAACATTAAACCGCTTCCGCAAAACGATTTAGAAGCGACGAAAGCGCCGAAATTGCGCAAAGAGGAAGGTCGGCTCGACTGGTCGCTTCCCTCGGCGGCGCTGATCGACAAATACCGCGCGTTCCAACCTTGGCCGCGGGTTTACTCCGACTGGACGAAGGCCGACGCGCCGGACGCCGCCCCGGTTCGCCTCGTCTTGGGCCCGTTTGCAACCGACGACGCGCAAACGACTTGCGACGCGCCGAACGTTCCGTCCGACGCCGCGCCGGGAACCGTCGTCGCGGTCTCGAAAACGGCGTTTTGGGTCAAAACCAGCGACGGCGCGCTCGCCGTTCTCGGCGTCCAACCGGCGGGCAAAAAACAACTTGCGTCGGAAACGTTCCTGCGCGGTTACCCGCTCAAAGTCGGCGACTCGTTGCGCTAACGATCGCCGTTAAACAACTTAAAACCCCAACAAAAAAACGCGCCGTCGACTCGAATTCGGTCGAAACGGCGCGTTTTTCTTTTGAAACGCAACGCTTTTAACGACAACGTTTAACGTCAAGCGTCAAAAAACGTCTCCTCTTCCTCGGCGGCGAAAAGCGCGTCGAGCGCCGCGATCGCCAACGCCGACGAATCGCTATCTTGTTGTTTCGCGGCGCTTACCTCCGACGCGGCGAAAGAAATCGTCGTCCATTCGGAAACCGCGCCCCCCGCCCCGAACGCTCGAACGCGGAACTCGTATCGGTAATTCGCGTAAACCGCCGTCGCCGT
>JAFYVO010000274.1 GCA_017549085.1 Thermoguttaceae bacterium | reverse complement strand
TATCAACGCGAATATCGGGCCGCGCTCCCTTTCGACGCGTCCGATCGGTTGGGAAATGCAACGCTCTTTCCCGTCGCAAGTTTACGACGTGCATCCGGACGTCGATTACGATTGATCGGCGAGCGTCGTTTTTCAACGAAAAAATGCCGTTTCTTCGATAAATTTCGAAATATCTGTTAAAACCGCTCTTTTCTTTAAGCGGAAAAAAGGGTATAATCGTACCGGCGCGGCGCGTTTGAGACAAGAACGCGTCGCGCCGACTGCGAAGCCCTTGAAAGAAAACGAATCTTGAAATTCGATTTTTAAACGCGTCGCGGATTTTTACCCGTCGGCGGTCGCGCAGGGATTGCGCGAAATTTCCCCCCTATCGAACGAACTGCTAATAAAGGAGACGGCCGTTATGAAACGCGTCGCGTCGTTGGATTCGAAGAAATCCGGTTTTACGTTGTTGGAACTTTTGATCGTCTTGGCGATTCTTATCGTCATCATCGGCATCTTAGGGACGACCGTTTGGAACTCCTACAAACGCGCCCTCATCCGCGCCGCGACGGTTAAAGTTACGAGCACCCTCGCGACCGCCGTCGAAGAGTTCCGTATGGAAAAAGGTTCTTATCCGACGATGGCCGAAGGTCTCTACGTTCTTGCCGGGATGGACAACCCCGACGCTCCGGTCGCCGCGCAACAAATGCAAATGCAACAACAAGCGACGGGGATGGCCGGTCAAACCGGTATGAACATGAACGGCCAAATGGGCGGCATGAATATGAACGACCCGATGGGCATGGGCGGCATGCAACAAGGCGGCATGGACATGACCGGCATGGGCGGCAATATGAATATGAACGACCCGATGGGCATGGGCGGCATGAACATGAACGGCGGCATGGATATGACCGGCGGCATGGGCGGCAATATGAATATGAATATGAATATGAACGGTCAAATGAACGGTATGCAACAAAACGCGACCGTCGCCCCGATGCAAGCGAAACGCAAAGTGTCCGAACCGTTCATTCAAGAAAAAGACATTATCGACCCGTGGAACAACCCGATCAAATACGAATGGCCGACGACGAAGGGCGACGGTAAGAAACCGGCGATCTGGTCGATGGGCCCGGACGGCGAAGACAACAACGGCGAAGGCGACGACATTATTAGCTGGAATCCGGAAGATTTGTCCGGTCAAATGAACGCCCAACGCAACGCGCAAGCGGCCGGCCTGCAAAACGGGATGATGAATCAAAACGGTATGAACAATATGGGCGGTATGGATATGACCGGCGGTATGAACAATATGGGCGGTATGGACATGACCGGCGGTATGAACAATATGGGCGGTATGGACATGACCGGCGGTATGAATAATATGGGCGGTATGGATATGACCGGCGGTATGAACAATATGGGCGGTATGGACCCGAACGCCGGTATGATGAATCAGAATATGGGCGGCATGCAACAAGGCGGTATGCAAGGCGGCATGCAACAACAGCCGACGTTCTAATCGCCCGATTTTCGTCGAGCCGATTTCGGTCGGCTCGACCGCTTCCTTATTTTCCCGAAACGTTCGAGGCCGCGTCGCGGTTTCGGGCGTTTCGGCGGTTTTCGTTAACGACGGTTCCCGCGGATTTTTATGCGACGCGCTTTTACTTTGCTCGAACTCTTGATCGTTTTAGCGTTGATTCTGGTAATCTCCGGGATTAGCGTCGCGTCGTTTCAGCGAATGGCGGCGCGTTCGCGATTCAAGGCGGGCGTCGTCGAAATTCAGGTCGACCTGCACAAAGCGCGACTCTTGGCGATGCGGACCGGAACGCCGTATATTTTCCGATACGCGCCCGGTTCCGGCGTTTACGAGATCGCGCCGCTCAACGCGTTGCAAGAAGCGATCTACCGTCAATACGACTCGACCGATTTGACCGACGCGCTCGGCGGCGACGCGCTCGGCGGTTCGCTGACCGAAACCGCGTTCGGAACCGACGCGACCGGACTCGCGACCGACGTCGGGCTGTATGGAATCGCCGACGGCGCGACCGCTCCGATTTACTCCGACGACCTTTTCGCCCCGGCGAACGTCGCGGCGGATATGGAGGCGCTGGGGCTCGGAACCGCGAACGATTTCGGTTCGCTCGACGCAATGCTCGCCGACCCGGCTTTTGGCGGCGACGCGGCGGCGGGGGGCGGCTTCGCTTCCTTGGACGGTTCGTTCGCGGACGCTTCAGCTTTCGGCGATCCCGGCTTCTCGACGTCCGGCGGCGACGCGGCGTTCGCGATCGATCCGACGACCGGCGCGACGACCTTTGCAAACGCGACGCCTTGGCGCGAACTGAAACCGGAAGAAAAATCGCTCCTCGCCGAAGGGACGACTCTCGCTTGGCGCGTCGCGCCGGACGGCGCGATTTTCCGCAAGGCCGCGTCCGGCGACGTTATTTTTACCTTTATGCGGATTTCCGCGTCGACGCCGCTCAACTTGAAAACGCGCCGCTCGACCGGGCTCGAACGGACGGAGTCGGAGTCGACCGACGACGCGCTCGGCGCCGGAACGTTTGAGTCGCGCTTGACCGGTTCGCTCGCCGCGCCCCCCGAATTGTCGGAGGATTCGCCGTTCGCCGTTCCGCGACTCGACGAAGACGTCGCGACCGGCGCGCTCGGCGGAGACCTCGCCGGACTTGAAGCGGCGCCGGGGCTCGACTCGACCGCGACGGCGGCGAATCCCGCCGCGTCGAGCGTTTGGTCGGAGCCGATCGTTTTTTACCCGAACGGTCGCGTTTCGTCGGCTGTTTTCGGAATCGCTTGCGTCGGCGACGTCCCTTATTATTCCGAGATCGCGATTCGCGGAATGACCGGCGTCGCGCGGATTTCGTCGATTTCCTCCTTGCCGCCGGAAGAGAACCCGGCCGCCTCCGCGTTGACGCAGGAGCAACTTTTCCGCCTTGCGAATCCGTTCGCCGTCGCGACGACGAACCCGGACGGGACGCCGATCGGCGCCGACGGAACCGGAATCTTGAACGGCGGCGCGATCGACGGCGCGGTCGGAACGCCGGTCGACGCGCTTTGGACGCCCGACGCCGGAGCGGTCGGCGAAGCGACGAGCGGACTCGACGCCGGTTTGGACGCGGGACTCGACCCGCTCGCGACCGGAACCGAACGGCGCTCCGGATACCGTTTCGACGTTCCGACGCCCGACGCGAACGAAACGTCGCCGTTAACCGACGCGACGGGAAACGACCCGATCGCGCCGCCGCAAAGTTCGCCGTCGGCGACCGAAAACGCCTTCCCGACGAACGCCGGAGGGATTTTATGACGCCGCGAAAAATATACGGTTTAGGCAAAACAAGCGCTTTGCGTCGACGAGGAAGTCGGGGCGGTTTTACGCTCCTTGAAATTCTCGTCGCGTTCGCGATTTTGATAATGGGGCTTTCGATCGTCGCCGCGCTTGCGACGACGTCGGCGCGTCAAGCGGTTCAGGTCGAAGAGGAAACCGGCGTGCAACTCGCTTGTCAAAACTTGATGAACGCGATTTTGTCCGGCGACGCGACCGTTTCGCTCGGCGTCGAGGTTCCGCTTCCGGACACGCCGAATTGGGCGGCGCGCGTCGAATTGCTTGACGGCCCGATTTCGAATCTTGTCGCGATTCGGATTGTCGCGACGCGTTTCGAAATAATCGAGACGCCGCACCCGACCGACCCGACGTTGACGATTTCGCGTCGTTCCTTCGAAGGGGGCAAGCAATACGTCTTGAAGGAATGGGCCCGACGCGCCGACGTTCGGACGCAAACGGTTCAACGCAACGTCGACGGGACCTTTGCGCTGGTCGACGGAACCGCCGCCGATATTCCGGCGTCGAACGTCGCGAACGCTTCCGGCGTCGAGAGCGGCGTCGCGGGCGGTTTGACCGGCTTCGACTCCGCCGCGACCGGCGCGAACTCGTTCGGCGAACTCGACGCGTCGTTTGGCGGTTTGGGCGGTTTGGGAGGAACGGGCGGCGCGGGCGGTTTGGGCTCCGGTTCGCTCGCGTCTCCTTTTTCGGAACTCGACGCGGCGACGCAAAACTTCAACGAACCGACGTTCGCGCCGCCGTCCCCCTTTTAAGTCGACGGCGTTTGGAAAAGGGCGGCAAACGAGCGCCGAGCGCGTCGAGCGACTTTTTTCCCGGCGCGACTGGTTTTTTTCGCCGTTTTCGTTATATTATTAATATAAGGGGGCGCGTTCCCCCGCAAGCGTCGCGTCGGTCGCCCGCCGCGTCGTCGCCGACCGCAACGAAATAACGGAACGATTTTCTCAATGATTTCGACGATTCGCCCAACCGCCGCGCCGCGTTCGCCCTTTTTCCGCCGTTCGGTCGGTTTTACTCTTTTGGAAATTTTGCTCGCGTTGGCGTTGATCGCGGTTTTGCTCGCCGGAGTGAGCGCGATCGTCAGCTTGTATTCGCGCAATTACACGTCGACCGAGCGCCGCGTTAGCCGGGCGCAGATGGCGCGTTCGATTTCTCAAATGTTGAGCGAAGACTTGGGCGCCGCCGTTCAAGACCCGATCCAGTCGGTCGCGGACGACCCGAACCGTCAGTTCATTCGCCGTTTCGGCCTTCGCGGCGATTCGCGTTCGCTGCAAATCGACGTCGTTCAGCCGAACCTTTTCGCCAAAACCGCGACGGCGGACGAGAACCGCCGCGTCGCCGAAGGCGGGTCGAAATCGACGGAGTCGCGGCAAGTTCCGGAGCTGAAGACGATCTTTTACGAGTTCGTCCCGATCAACGCGTTGGAGCCGCTCGACGGCGAAAAGTCCGACGCGACTTCCGAACTCGACGCGGCGTTTGGAACGGAGACCGGCGGGAGTTCGCTGACCGGTTCGCTTTCGTCGCCGCCCGGCGCGTCCGGGCTCGACGATGCGTTCGGCGCGCAAGACGAGTTGGACGCGACGCTCGACGGGACGACCGGAACGATCGCCGACGGAATCTTCGTTTCCGCCGACGGAACGACGACCTTCCGCCCGTTGACGCGCAAGTTTGGGCTCTCGCGACGCGAACTCGACTTTGAAACGCCGACTCCGGGAGCGGAAGTCGCGTCGGTTGACGATATGTTCGACGAATACGAAGCCGCGGCGGAAGAAGGACGCGCCGTTTCGACGTTGACCGGCTCCCTTTCCGCTCCGCCGGACGCGTCGCAAACGACGTTGGCCGGAAGCGGTTTCGTCGGCGGAACCGGCGCGCTCGAAGGAACGTCGACCGACCCGACCGCGACCGCCGAAGCGGAGAACCCGTTCGACCGTTTGCCGTTGACCGCGGCGCAGGTCGCGATGGACGCCGACGACGGAACGACTTGGGCGCCGGAAGCGCTCGACTGTCGGTTCCGTTATTACGACGGCGAAAACTGGCTCGATTCTTGGGACAGTATCGAAAAAGGCGGGCTCCCGGTCGCGATCAAGGTCGACTTAAAACTCGCGCCGCTCGACGACGTCGACCTTTACCGCGCGTCGCCGCTCCTCTTCAACTTGCCGATTCCGCCGGAGCCGAGCGCGATCGCAAGCGCCGCGAACGCGTCGGGCGATTTGGCCGACCCGACCGCGTTGACGAGTCAATTGACCGGGTCGTTGACGGGCGGCCCGCCGACCGTCGCCGCGTCGAACGGGCCCGGCGTCGACGTTTTCAACTCCTATCGTCCGTTGGCCGCGATTCGAATCGCGCAAACGGCGCCGCCGCTGACCGGCGCGTCGGGAGCGACCGGAACCGCCGCGTCGAGCGGAACGGAGTCGAGCGCGGACGACGAACTCGGTTCGAACGCTTTATCGAGCGATTTGGGCGGCGGGCTTTCCGGCGGGTTCGCGTCGAGCGCGGACGCCGCGGCGCTCGGCGGCGACGCCGCGACGCCCGATTTGACCGGCGGACTGGGCGAAACTTCGTTGGCCGATTCGTTGGCGAGCGAGTTGGGATTCGGCGCGACCGCCGCGGCGAACTCGTTGGCGTTGGCGACTTTTAACGAAAAAGGGATTTGCGTCGATTACGCAAACGACGGAAGTTATATAACGCTCGAAGGAATGGCGGCGGAACTCGGCTTGTCGCAACCGCAAGTCTTCGAGTTGGTCGTTTATTTGCCGACGACGCCGTCGGGGCGCGCTCGAACGGTCGAGCGTCGACGACCGACGGAAGTTCGACGCGGCGCGGTCGCGGTCGGCGGGCCGCGAGGCGCGCGGAACTCCGGTTTTTCCGGCCCGCGAACGCCGGGAGCGAACCCTTACGCGACCGGAACGGCGCGCGAAGTTCGCCGTCGAACGCCGAATCAACGCGAATTTAACGAACGGACGGCGGCGACGCGCGGCGCGTCGGGGCGAACGGCGGCGACGCGAGGAGCGGCGAACCGCTCGGCGGGAACCCGCGAAGGCGTCGACCGAACGGCGGCGACGCGGGCGGCGGTCGGACGCGGCGCGTCGCAACGCGCGGCGACGCAACGTCAATTGAGAACGCGGGAAATCGGCCCGCCGTCGGGAAATCTCGATTCCGAATTGGCCG
>JAFYVO010000025.1 GCA_017549085.1 Thermoguttaceae bacterium | reverse complement strand
GGTAAGAAAAACGGTTCCGCTCGACGCGTTGACGCAAACGCCGTAACCGTCCGATTCGACAAGCGTTAGAACGACCGTTTCCAATTCTTCGCGCGTCGCGTCGTCGAGCGGAACGATCGATATCGTCGCCGACGTCGCGCCCGCCGGAATAACGAGCGAACCGTTGAAATCGGCGTCGAGCGAAAGACTCGCTTCCGACGACAACGTGTAATCGACTCCGTAAATCGCGGAACCCGATAAAGAGAAGGCGAGCGTCGTCGGACTCGAAAGAGCGCTCGCGCTTTGGCGCGAAACGACGAACGAACCGAAGTTTGACGCGGCGTCGTTTTCTCCGGCGACTTTGTCGTCGACGTCGACGCGAAGAAGCGGTTCCGCGTCGACGATATGAACGACGGCGGTCGCGGCGTCCGCGTCGAGGTCGTAAGCGTCGTCGGCGAGAAGACGAAGCGAAACGAGTTCCGCGCGCTCGGAAGTCGAGTCGGACGAAGGACGCAGTTCGAGCGCGACGCTCGTCGCGCCCGGGGGAATCGTCGCCGAATAAACGACGAGCGTTTCGCCGTCGACTTCGCGTTCCGTCGGCGACGTCGGCTTGCCGGACGCGTCGTAAATCGCGTAATCGGAGGGCGCGGCGGAACCGCTCAACGTGAAAAACGCTTCGGTCGCGACGGTCGCGTCTTTTCCGGCGACGCGCGTTAAAACGAACGAGCCGAAGTCGTCGCCGCTTTCGGTCGCGAAATCGTCGAGCGCCTCGACGCCGACGATCCAGCGCGGCGCGAACGCGTATTCTCCGACGGGCGACGAGATGTAATTTTCGGCTTCCGACCAAACGGCGACGACGCGGTAAACGTAATGCGCGCCCGGCGTTAGGTTGGAGTCGACAAACGAGCTCGCTCTCGTTGCGTCGAGCCGCGCGCTCCAAGTTTCGCCGCCGTCGGTCGAGCGTTCCAAGCGAAACGACTCCGCGCCCAACGGCTCGTTCCAAACGACGCGCAACTCCGTTTGCGACATAGGTTCGACGGCGAGAATTTCCGGCGGGCGCGTCGCCGTCGTCGTCGAAACGACGCTCGAAGGCGACGAAACGCCGCCGAGGTTGACGGCGAACGCTCGGTAGAAATAATCGACGCGCGATTCAAGATTGGAGTCGACGTAAGTCGCGTCCGTTAAGCCGGATGCGATCGGCGTCCAATGTTGCGAATCGAGCGAGCGTTCCAGCGAATACGACGTCGCGCCGTCGACCGCGTTCCAAGAGATCGTCGCCGAATCGACCGTCGAAGAGACGACGAGCGTCGGCGCGTTCGGCGCGTTGGGATACGTCCGCGCGCTCGTCGTCGTCCAATCCGAGGGAACGCCGGCTTGAAGGCAAACGCGGTAAAAGTAGGTCGCGTCGGCGGTTAGGTCGGCGTCGACGTAAGTCGTTTCCGTTAAGTCGGACGCGACCGTCGTCCAAACGTCGCCGTCGGTCGAACGCTCCAAACGGAAAGGAAAGTTCGAAACGCCGTTTTCCCAACTTAACGTAAGCGAATTCGAGGTTTGCGCGAGCGCCTCAATAGAGACGACGGCGGCGGGTTTCGCTTGAATCGCGACGCTTGCGGCGGAGGTTCCCGCCGAATTGCGCGCCGAAACGCGGTAGCGATACTCGCTCGTCGTCGCGTCGAGGGAAGGCGACGCGTCGTCGAATTTCGATTGGGCGACTTCGGCGACCGTCGTCCAAGACGCGCCGTCGGTCGAGCGTTCGACAAGATAGGCGGTCGCGCCGGGAACGGACGACCAAGTTAACGAGATCGCGTCGGCGGCGAGAAGCGTCGCGCCGAGCGACGACGGCGTTTCGGGAATCGTCGCTTCGAAAAAGAAGGAAACGGCGTTCGACGGCGCCGAGGCTCCGACCGACGACAAACGACTTGAAACTCGGTAAAACCAAGCGCGATCGGCGGTTAAGCCTTCGTCGAGGTAGCGCGTCCCGAAGCAGTTTTCGGCGACGACGACCCAATCGGAGCCGTCGGTCGAACGCTCGACGACGACGCCGGCGTCGACGTCGTAAGGCGTCCAAGAGAGCGCCAACGAATCGACGCCGACCGCTTCGACCGTCAAATCGCTCGGCGGCAAGAAGGGCGTTCCGCTTCCCAAAACGACGGAAGCCGGCGAAAAACCGGCGGCGTTCGCGGCGCGAACGCGGTACGTCGCTTCGGCGTTGACGGCGATCGTCGAGTCGACGTAGGCGGCGGTCGCGACGGAACCGACGAGCGTTTCCCAAACCGCGCCTCCGTCGTAAGACCTTTCGACAACGTAATATACGGCGCCTTCCGTCGCGTCCCATTCAAGCGAGACGGAGCGGTAACCGACCGCCGTCGCGGTCAAATTCGTCGGCGCGAGCGAAAGAACCGGCGCGTTCGACTCGTCGTCTAAAATATGAATCGTCGCCGTCGAGCGCCGCGCGTCGATTGAGTAAGCCGCGTTAGGTTCGACGCTAAGCGTAGCCGATTCAAGCGCTTCCGTTTCGGTGTCGTTGAGCGGACGCAATTCGAGCGTCGTCGACGTCGCGCCCGCCGGAATGGAAACCGAATAACCGTAGCGATAAGAACCGGTCGCCGAATCGTAAAAATAATCGTTGTAAAGTTGATAACCGGAAGCGTTAAATACCGCGTAATCGCCGTTTCCGTAAGAGTAGTCGGCGGAGCCGGAACGAGCTAGGAGAACCGTTAACGCGTGCGTCGCGTCGCTTTCACCGGAGCGCGAAATCGTCCAAACACCGTAATCGTCGGAGTTTTCTAACGCGGTCGAATCGGTCGCTTCGACGCTTACGCTCCAATGGTCGTTG
>JAFYVO010000273.1 GCA_017549085.1 Thermoguttaceae bacterium | reverse complement strand
GGTCGACAAGACTTGCCGCAAGAGCGCGGAAACGTCTTCGTAAGGCTTTTCGTTCGGCGATCCGTTCGCAAACTGCATAATCGACTTTTGCGTCCGTTCGGTCAACGAGACCAACATCGACGACGTCGTTCCGTAATTCGGCTCGGCGACAACGACGCCACGTTTTCCGGCAAAGTCCGGCGTTCGCGAAAACGTTCCGCTCGCCGCGGCCAGAAACGCAACCGCAGAGTCGAGTCGATGGAGCGTCAGCAATCGCCGCGCGTACTCTTGACGCTGGTCTTCGCGGTCGTCCAAACGATTCGAGCTTAAGAGGTGCAAACCCGGACGCAAACGCTCGACGCCAATTTCGTTCCCGCCGTAAGCCACGCCGCCGCTCGTTCGGTCGACGCAAAGAAAGTTGACGCCCGCGTATCCGCCCGTTTCGAGTTCGCGAACGGCGCGCTCGAGCGCCTCTTCGGCGTTCGCGCAGGAAAGCAACTCTTTGCAAAGAAGCCCCCGCGATCTCGGGTCGAAAGGAATCGCCCGCTTAGGAGCGTTCAACGCGGCGACGAACATCCCGTGTTGATTGACGCCGGCCCAGGTTCCGCCCGACTTTCGGTCGAGCCCGCAAACAACGCGCGGACGCCCCGACTGAATGCGCGGCGGCTGGAATTGGCGCGAATACTCTTCCTCGCGATTCAACGCAATAAGAATCGGCGCGTCGTCGACCGTTTGGTATTGAATGGCCAAAATACCCATTTTATCTACTCGCTCTCAATAAAACTATCGACGCTCGCCCAACGCCGCTTTTGCTCCGCTCGCGCGTTCCCTCGTCCCCAAGGAAACGACGCTCGCGACGCTTCCGCTAAAAGCGCCGCCAAAGTAAAAGCGATGTTTCAAGTCAAAGTCGATCGTTAAGCGCAAGACGCGCCAACGCGCGCCCACAAAGCGACGACGGACGTCTGTCCGAAGCGCGTCCGAACCGATTTCCAGCGCGAACGAAAAAAAGGTCGAAAAAACGTCGACGAAAACTCCGCCCCCCCGCTTGCAAGAAAACCGGTTCGGCGTATATTTTCTATTAACTCGCTCGGCGGCCCGGCTCGACGAACAAAAAGCGCCTTTTTCGGAACGCGGCGCTCGGTTCCTCCAACTCGGGTCGGTTCTAAAATTCGCCGTCCAACGCGACGACGGTTAAAGGTCGCGACTTCAAGGACGGCCAATCTTCATCTCGGCGGAAAAAATTTTACGAAAAGCCAAGATTTCGTTTCTTTTTCCACTATATTAATATAATGAACAAACTCGCGTAAATAGTAACCCCACTTTCGGGGGGAACCCCTTGTTTTTTAAAAAATTCCCTCTTGCGCGGTACTTTTTCTTAGCCGTCGGGCGCTTTGCAACGCCTTAAAAAGCTAAAAAACCGCGCAACCCTCCTTTTGATTAAACTTCAAACATCCGTTAAAACAAGTTTTTCCAACAAAATCCTTTCTTTCTTCTCGTTCGCGAGGCCGCTCGTCGCCGTCGCGTTCTCGTCCCCAACCTTCTTTCGCACATATCGCAAGGGAAGATTTCTTGCGAGCCGCTTTTCCCAATTGTCAAAATCGTTGCATCCCGTTTATTTTTTAAATAAAATACGGAGATTTTGAAGGAAAGTCGACGAAATTCTTGACTTCTCCGCTTTATATGTTTAAACTAATAAAAGGAGCCGTCGCGCTCGGGAGAAAATTTTTCCGTTTCGCGCCGCCCCTCGGGCTCGACTCGGAGCCGCCTCGCGTTCGACGCTTTTCGCTCTCGTTTCGCGCGCGGTTCGTTTGTCCCTCCCCGCCTCGCGCCGCGCCCGTTTCGCGCTTCGCCCCTATTTTGACCTTAACAGCCGTTTTCCGGAGAAGCAAATTATGTCGTTGCCTTCGCAATCCCGTCGCCGCGTCGTCGGCGCGCGCCTTTTGGCCGGTCTCGTTTCGACCTCGTTCCTGTTCGACGTCGCGCTTGCGCAGGGCCCCGCCGTATCCGGCGTTTACAACCGCGCCGCCTCGATGCAATACGGCTCGGCCGGTTCCGGCTCTTTCGGCGCGAGCGGAACGAGCGGTTACGACTCCTACGGTTCCGCGTCCAACGCGACGAACGCCGCTTTCGGCGCGAACGCGAACGCTTCGAACGCCGTCGGCTCGGTCGAATGGAAGCCGATCGTCGTTTCGGAACCGGAATACGTTCACGCCAAACACGATTCGACGGAGCCGATTCTCTCGGTCGCGACGATGGCGGAAAATTACGCCGTCCTGACCGCGAGCGGCGATAAAACCGCGCAAATCTGGACGCTCGAAGGCGCCGTCGACGAACAAAAAGCCGACTGGTTCGTCAAGAACGGTCGCGTCCAAAAGACGTACAAAGACGCGCATCGCCAAGGCTTGACCGACGCGATTCTCTCCCCGACCGAGTCGCACGTCATTACGGCCGGCTACGACGGCGTCGGCCGCCTTTGGACGATCAACAATCAAGAAAACATCCGCCCGTACCGCGGCGCGAAAGACCGACTTTGGCGAATCGCGATTTCGAACGACGGTCAATACGTCGGCGCGGCGTGCAACGACGGTCGCGTTTACTTCTGGGAATCGCTGACGGTCAACGACGCCGGCAAGCTCCCGAACCGCGAAGACGCGCAAAAACTCGGCCCCGGCTTTGAGAAAGTCGGGCACGAAGGTCCGGTTTTCGACGTCGCTTTCTCTCCGGACGGCGGTTTCTGCGCGACGGCGGGCGCCGACAATACGATCCGCGTTTGGAACCTGCAGATGTTCCGTCAAGTCGCGGTGATCGAAGGGCACGCGGATAAAGTTTACAGCGTTCGTTTCTCCGCCGACGGGAATTACCTCCTTTCGGCGAGCCGCGACAAGACGGCGCGTCTTTGGAGCCCCTCGACCGGCGCGGAACTTTGCCGATTCGTCGGGCACCTCGGCGCGGTTCGCGAAGCGCAATTCACTCCGGACGGCGGCGTTTTGACCGCGAGCGACGACGGCACGGCGCGTCTCTGGCTCCCGCAATTTGGCGCGAACGAAGCGAACAGCGCGAACGCGAACGGTCGTTCGGACGCTTACCCGTCGTCGAGTTCTTACGGTTCGGACGGTCGTCAACAAGAAAACGCGGTCGCCCTACCGACGCGCAAAGCGGGCAAGCCGAAGGGCGTCGAGTTGGCGACCTTTGAAGCCGGCAGTCCGGTCTTCTCCGCCGCGACGACGTTCGACGGCGTTTACGTCGTCGGCGGTTGCGCGGACGGCAAGGCTCGCGTTTGGCGCGTTCCCGGTATGAGCGCGGCGGCGGATTTGAACTTCGACTACGGCTACGGCGCCCAACAAAACGCGAACGGCGCGCAAGGCGGTTATCCGTCTTCGCAAGGCGTTCAAGGCGGTTACCCGGCCTCTAGCTCGATCCGTTAATCGTCGACGCACTCCCGTTTAAAT
>JAFYVO010000272.1 GCA_017549085.1 Thermoguttaceae bacterium | reverse complement strand
CGTATAAAACGGCGAAAAACGGCGCGATTACCGAAATCAACATCGAATCCGCCGACGCGACCGTCGAAGATATGGCGTTGTTCGGTCGCCTTTACGACTTGGAAAAGGTCTTCTTCCTCGGCGCGAACTTCAACGACGAATTCCTCGCGCAGTTGAGCGAATTGAAAAAGCTCAAGTCGATCACCGTCCAAAACAGCGAAATCACCGTCGAAACGCTGAAAATGTTCGCGACCTATCCGGAGTTGGTTTCGCTCAACCTGCGTCGCAACCTCCAACTCGACAACGCGGCGATGGACGAGATTAAAAACTTCCCGAAACTTGAAGAGCTGTACGTCCTGTACAACAAACTTTCGAACGTCGGGATGAACAAAATTTCGAAAGCGCAAACGTTGAAGATCGTCGACGTTCGCGGTTGCAACGACGGCAGCGGCGTCAGCAACTCCGCCGTTCGATACTTGGCGAAACTGCCGAAACTTGAAGAGCTTTACTTCCGTTTTGAAATTTCCGACGAAGGCGTCGAATACCTCAAAGGCTCGTCGACGATCAAGTTCGTCGAACTCCAAGACTGCGATATGTTGACCGACGCGGCCGCCGCTCAATTTACCGCGATTCCGACCCTGACCGGGCTTCGCGTCTTCCGTTGCAAGAGCTTCGGCGACGCGGGCGTCCAAGGGATCGCTTCGATGAAACTCGAACGCTTGGAACTTCGCGACCTTAACGTCGGGAACGACGGGATTCTCGCGCTTAAAGAAATGGGCGCCGAAACCCTTAAGAGCGCCGAACTCTCCGAACTTCCGTCGGTCGACGAAGCCGGTTTGAACGAACTGCTCGCCTCTTGGAAGTCCCCGACGACCTTGGCCCTCTTCACGATGCCGGCGACCGACGAAACGGTGAAGACGATCGTCGCCGCTATGCCGGAATTGAAGACGTTGACCCTTCGCGCCGTCCAAATCACCGACGCGGCGCTCGAAGAACTCGTCAAACTTGAAAACCTCGAAACCCTCGACCTCCGCGAAAACGCCGGTTTGACCCTCGACGGGATGATGAAGTTGGCGGAAGCGAAGAACCTCCGTCGCATTTACGTCAAGGAAACGGCTCTCGGTCGTTCCGACGACGCGGCGAAGGCGAAAATCGAAGAGTTCAAGAAAGCGAAGCCGAAGTGCGCGCTCGTTTTCTAATCGACGTTTTTCAAACGGCTTAGCCGATTTGGCCCTTGACGGCGGAGATGGAGCTTCGGCTCGTTTCGCCGTCGTTTGGGCTGGTTGCGCGACGCGTCGCTTGGCGGCGCGTCGTTCGTTTTTTTAAACGCCGGCGAAACGGTCGCCCGGTTGGCGGGATTGCGTCGAATAGGCGGTCGGCGTTCTTAAATTATTGGCGTTTTGCGGAAGATAGACGTTAAATTAGCGAAGGAAGGCGGTTTTTAATGGCGAAGGCGAGAAAAAAAGCGGCGAAGAGCGCGCCGAATCCGGCGTTTATGGAGCCGACGGGGCCGGTCGAGCTTTCGGCGCAGGACGAGCGCACGCTCGGGCAAATTTTCAATATGGCGTCTCGTTTGGCCGCGACGGTCGAGCGCGACGACGAACCGCTCCTCGCGATTCCGACTCGTTCGCTCGGGAACGTCTCGTTCAACGAGAAAAAGCGGATTCTGCAAATGGGCTCGAAAACGACGAGTCGCGAACTCTTCAATCTCTCGCAAGCGAAGAGTTTTATGCAAACGACCCTCGTCGCGGCCGGCGCCAAACGCCTCATCGAAATGGGGAAAACGACGAGCATCCGCGGTCTCTACTATATGCTCAAGCACGACGTGCGCTCGACGAAGGAACCGACGTTCCACGACCAAGGCGATTGCGACCCGATCATCGAAGACTGCGAAGTGTTGCTCGAATCGTTGCGCGAAGAACTTCACCTCTTCGCCGACAAACGGGGCGATATGGTCGGGAACATCACGATTATCGACTCCGGCGACGAAATCGACTGTTCGCGAATGGGGTCGGGCGGTTACGCGATTCCGTCGATCGTCGAGCCGTCGGTCATTCAGTTTAAGGAGTGCAAAGCGGATTTCGTCTTGCACGTCGAAAAAAACACCGTCTGGCAGCGCTTCAACGAAGACAAATTTTGGAAGAAGCACAACTGCATCCTGACGCACGGGAGCGGACAGCCGCCGCGCGGAGTGCGCCGACTCTTGAACCGCCTTCACAACGAGTTAGGCTTGCCTATCTTTTGCCTCCTCGATAACGACCCTTGGGGATATTACATCTATTCGGTCGTGAAGCAGGGGTCGATCAACTTGGCGTACGAGTCGGACCGGATGGCGACGCCGGACGCGAAATTCATCGGGCTCCGCAGCCGCGACTTCGAGCGTTGCGGCTTGACCGACGGCGTGAAGATTTCGTTGAGCGACGTCGACCGTAAGCGCGCCAAACAGATTGCCGAGTATCCTTGGTTCGCGAATAAAAAGGATTGGCAACGCGAAATCGACACGATGATGAAGAACGGTTTCAAGCTCGAAGTCGAAGCGCTCCTCAGCCGAAGTATCAGTTATATGACGGAAGAATACGTCCCGCGGCTCCTGAAAGAGGGCGATTTCCTTGATTAATGTCGGGGAGGCGGGGTGAAACGGGGAAATTTTTGGTTTTTTTTGCTAAAAATGAGAAAAAAACCCGACAAAATCCTTGCAATCGTCCCGCATACCTGTTATGATATTAACGTAGGTTGCACGGAAGACCGCGACGGTAAAAAATTGTGAAACGTTTGGCGTTTTAAACGTCGAGCGGCGCCGTTGAAGCGGGCTTTTGGCGCGACGAAGATTATTCCTCGTTTCCGTTCGACGAACGGTTCCGATCGGGCCGCGAACGAAGCGTATTTTTCCATTCATTAGGAGTTATAATAATGAAACGACGCGATTTCATGAAAACGACCGGCCTCGTCGCCGGAGCGAGCGTTTTGGGCGGTATGAGCGTTGCGCGCGGCGCTAACGTCGGCGGCGACGACGTCATTAAGATTGCTCTCGTCGGGTGCGGCGGTCGCGGTCGCGGCGCGGTCGCGGACCGTTTTAGCGCGAAAGACAACGTCAAACTCGTCGCCATCGCCGACGCTTTCGAAGCGAACGCGAAGAGCGCCGCGGAAGCGTTCCAAAATATGGATCCGGATCGCGTCGATCTCGGCGACCGTATCTTCTGGGGCTTCGACGCTTACAAAAAAGCGATCGACGAATGCGACCAAGCTCTCATCGTTACCTCCCCGGGTTTCCGTCCGATCCACTATAAATACGCGATCGAACAAGGCAAACACGTCTTTATGGAAAAACCGTGCTGCGTCGACGCTCGCGGTTACAAAATGGCGATGGAAGCGAACAAACTCGCCGACGAAAAAGGCTTGACGGTCGTCGTCGGTTTCCAACGCCACTATGAACTCCCGTACGTCCGCATGGTCGAACAGATCAAAGAGGGCAAAATCGGCGAAATCATGTACAGCCGCGTTTACTGGAACGGCGACGGCATTTGGGAACGCGGGCGTCAAAAGGGCGACACCGAAATGATGTACCAAATGCGCAACTGGTACCACTTCAACTGGCTCTGCGGCGACGGTATCGTCGAACAACACTGCCATAACATCGACGTCGCGAACTGGGTTCACAGCCTTGGCGACCCGATGTGCGCTAACGCTCACCCGATCAAGTGCAACGCGATGGGCGGCCGCGAAGTCCGTAAATTCCCGCGCTTCAAGAACTCCGGTCATCGTTACGACCACTACGTCTGCGAATTCACCTACGCCGACGGCAGCCAAATGTTCAGCCAATGCCGTCACCAAGGCAACTGCTGGAACAACGTTAGCGAAACGTTCTACGGCACCAAAGGTTGGGGCGGTCGCGGTTGGCTCGACGCTCGCGACGGCAGCCAAATCTGGCGCTTCGACGGCAACAAAGACGAAAACAAAGTTTCGTCGAACAACCCCTACCAATACGAACACCACCTGCAAGCCAAGTGGATCCGCGAAGGCGCGAAACACAACGACGGTTGGCACGCGGCGAACTCCTCGATGACCTCCAACCTCGGTCGTATGGCCGCTTGCTCCGGTAAAGAACTCACCTGGGACGACGCGGTCAACAAGGGCGCGGACGAATTCCCGTACGACGAAGTCGCCAAGTGGGAAAAAGACCCGAACCTCTTCTGGGAAACGAACCCGCCGGTCATGCCCGACACGACGATGCCGGTTCTCCCGAAAGAATGCGAAGTCATTTACGAAAACAGCGTTCCGGTTCCGGGTCAATGGAAGTGGCACGTTTGATTTCGGTTTGAAATCGACCGTTAAAATCGACGTTTAAGCGTTAGCGTTTGAGCGGCGAACGTAAAACGTCGGAGTCGTTTGCGCGGCTTCGGCGTTTTCGCGTTTCTTGGCGGCGCCGCGAGTTGAAAATTCTGGTTGCCGGTTGGGGATTTAAAGCGGGGCGTTCGCGCTTGGGCGAGGATTTTGACGTTAAACGTGATAAACCCCGTTCGCGCTTGGGCGGGGATTTTGACGTCAAACGGGGGAAAATTTCGTTCGCGCTCGGGCGGGAATTTTGATGTCAAACGGGGGAAATTCCTTTCGCGCTTGGGCGAGGATTTTGACGTTAACGGGATAAACCCCGTTCGCGCTCGGGCGGGAATTTTGACGTCAAACGGGGTAAAATTTCCTTTCGCGCTTGGGCGAGGATTTTGACGTTAACGGGATAAACCCCGTTCGCGCTCGGGCGGGAATTTTGACGTTAAACGGGGGAAAATTTCGTTCGCGCTCGGGTGGGGCGTCAAACGGGATAAACCTCGTTCGCGCTCGGGCGGGAATTTTGACGTCAAACGGGGTAAAATTTCCTTTCGCGCTTGGGCG
>JAFYVO010000271.1 GCA_017549085.1 Thermoguttaceae bacterium | reverse complement strand
GCCGGTTTCGCCGAAATACGGCGCCCCTTGGCGGCGCGACGAACGGCGTATGTCTCGTACGTCCGACCCGTCGCGGCGTACGCCTTGCGACGTTCGCGCTTCGACTCGACGCCGGCGACCGCCGCCGTTCCGGTCGCCGGCTCGGCGACCGGCGCGCTCGCCGGATTTAGTTCCAAGTCGGCTTTCGGCAACATCTTGCGTTCCAGCAAGCCCCAAAGGCTCGAGACGATGAAGTAAATGCAAAGCCCGCTCGGCACCTTGAAGAACATGAAGCCCATAAAGATCATCATAAAGTTCATCATACGGCGCATCATTCGTTGCTGTTGCGCTTGCTCGTCGTCGCCGATCACCGGCGGCATCAGGATCTTCTGCTGAATCAGGAAGAGCGCGATCGTAATCACCGGCAAAATGTTCAGGTACGGCCCCAAGCAGAACATCGCCCCGAACCCTTGACCCGGCATATTAAAACCTTCCCAACCGATCGAATTCCAAACGCCGCTCCAGTCGAACGCCATATCCGGCGCCGCGAGGTTCGAGCACCAACGAACGTCGCGCGAGAACAACGGAGCGCCGTACAGGTTCACGTCGAGCGAAAGCGCTTTGTACAACCCGATAAAGATCGGCATTTGGATGAAAATCGGAAGGCAACCGCTCAACGGATTCACGCCGTGTCGCTTGAAGAGGGCTTGTTGCGCCATCATCATTTCTTGCGGCTTGTCCTTGTATTTTTCGCGCATCGCCGTCAGTTCCGGCTGCAACTTTTGCATCTTCAACGAGCCGGCGACCTGCTTGCGGCTCAACGGGAAGAGACACAAGCGCACCAAAACGGTCAGCATCACGATCGCAATCCCGTAATTGAAGACGAGATAGTCGTGGAAGAAGTGCAAAATCCAAAGGAGCGGAATCGACACAAACCAAAACCACCCGTAAACAAGCGTTTCGTTCAAGTCGTAAGCCGCCAACACGTCCGGACGCTTCGGCCCGGCGAAAATTTCAAACGTGTGCGCGACCGAATCCCCGGCGGTTCCGCGCGGCGCAAGTTGCAACTCCGCGCTGCGCAAACGGAACGAAACGTCGGCGAAATTCGGACGATCCTTCGTTCGCGTCCCAACGCGAATCGGCGCGTAAGCGAAACGGTTCGCCCCTTCGCCGGTCGGGATCGCCGAACATTGGAAATATTGACCGTCAACGCCGAGGAAGTCGAGAGCGGTTTCGTCGCTTCGACGCGCTTTGTCTTCGGCGACGTCCCAGCACTTGATCACGTCGAATTTTTTACCGCCGTTTTCCGAAACGACCAAGTCGCGCAAGCCGTACGCGCCCCAACCGGGCCCCGTTTTGCGCCCGGCCGAGAACCAAGCGCCTTCCAACGCCAAACCGGTCGGACCGTCGAGCAAATACGAAACGCTGCGCGCCTTCGCGTCGACGTTGCGAATCTCGACCGAAAGGGTCAGGTGATAACCGCGACCGTCGGTCGTTTTACGCTTGTCGGCGGAAACGCCTTCCTCCGGTTCCAACGCGTATTTTTTGACGATTTGCAAACGGCGCGCGAGCAAGTTTTGCCGGAAAACAACCGCGTTTTCGCTCGACTCTTCCGGAACATACTCCCAATACCCGTCGCGCAACGCGACGCCGGGCAACTCGTTCGCAAGCGCGGTCGGACGCGGCGCGGAAACCTTCGAGGCCTCAAGATTCGGCGCCCAGTCGCCCAACGTTTCGCCGTCGACCGTCGCCAACGTCGTCAAAAAGGACGCCGGATCGTCGTTCGCTTTGCGATTCCCTTCGTCGAGCGTCAGCAATTCCAGCGCGCCGCGATCGTCGCGAACCGCCCCTTGCAACCCCGCAAGGTTGACGTAATCCGCGTAATCGTTCACCAAACCGCTCGGACGAACAACCGAAAGAGGCGCCTTTTGCAACGCGACTTCCAGCGTTTCCTTCGCCAAATCGCCAACGTCGAAAGTCGACGCGACCTCCGTTTTTTCGGTCGCTTCGGCGCTTTCCGTCGACGCGGCGTCCGCGTTTTCGGCTTTCGGCGCTTCCGCCGTCGCGCTTTCGACGAAGAACGGAACGGTCGACGACGAACGCAACGCCGCGGCGGCTTTCGCTTTCAGCGCGAGGTACGCTTCGTTTCCGCTCAACGCCTCGGCGCGATAAATTTCCAACGCGACCTTTTCGCCCGGTTTCGTCTTCAACAGTTCGTCGCGCAACGCTTCAAACGAGTCGATCGCGACCGACTCCGCGCCCTCGCGAACGACGCCGACGATTCGGTCGCCGACCTTCAAACCGGCGCTCGCCGCGGGCGTTCCGACGCCGACGACTTGCGCCGCGACGCCCGGCAAGCCCAAGCGCGCTTCCAAGTCGACGAGCGTTTCGTCGGCGATAATTTGCCCCAAATAACCGGTCGAGTCGGTATTGTCGACGTACTGCGCCTCGTTCAACTCGACGCGCGCCAACGCGGCGCCGCGGTTCGAAAAGGTCGCCAACATTCGATACGGGCTCTTCGGATCCAACGAGCCGAGCGTGTAAAACTCCGGCGCGACGCCCTCTTGCTCCGCTTTTTCGGCGGCGGCGACGAACTCGGCCGGAAGCGCGCTTTTCGCTTCGTCGGTCAACGTCGGCGCGGGCCCGTTCGTCGGCGCGGAACGGTCGACTTGCATCGCTTCCTTCGGCGGCTTCGCGGTGAAGACCTGGAACGTCCAGACGATCAAAAAGATCATCATCAGCGTAAAGAAAAAGTTCGATTTCGGCGGCTCTTGGCGTTCGACGCCCTTGCGAAGAGATTTCGGAACCGGCGGCGGTTGAAGAGGACGGAGTTTCGGAGTTGTCATTATTAATTAATAGGGGTTTTGTTAAACGTCGATCGGCGCCCTGTTCGACGTCGCGTCGGAGCGCCGTTTTTCTCAATTTTATTGGCGCGCGACGCCTTCAACGCGTCGCGGCTCGGCTAACTATCTATTATTTTAGCGCCCTTCTTTGATCCGTTGCGCTAAAAATCGGTCGAGTTCGGGAATTTTATCGATTTTTCTTTGCGTCGCCTCGACGTCGTACTGCAGACGGCGGTACTCAATCTTATTATCGGCGCCGTTTTCTTCATAATGAACGATAACGTAGCAGGAAAGCGGGTTATGGTCGCGCGGTT
>JAFYVO010000270.1 GCA_017549085.1 Thermoguttaceae bacterium | reverse complement strand
TTCAGCGACAGAAGCAAGTGGAGAACGTAATAGAAAAGCGTCATCAGCGACGCAAACAGCTCGATCGACGCGACGACGTCCATCGTTTCGTCGCAGTGCAACATCACCTTCGACGTGTCGTAAAGGATGTAACCGCAAGCCAACGCGATCATCGCTCCGGTGAAAACGATCCCGAGCGTAAACCCGAAAAGCATCGACGCGAGAATCAGCCCCAACGCGGCGAACGACGCGAAGACCAAAAACGACCGCAGGAACGAAAAGTCTTTGCGCGTAACGAAAACCGCCGCCGTCAGCGCGACAAAGAGCGAAACCGTCAGCCCCGCCGCTTGACCGATCAGCCGCAAACCGCCGTCGGTAAAATGGAGCGCGATCGCCAAAATCGGCATAAAGATCGCGACGTACATCGCGACGTAAAACGCCAACGCGACGTAATGTCCGAACTTCGTTTTCGACGCGTTCAAAATCGCGTTCGCGACGAACGGCCCGCCCAAGCAGAGCCCCAAAATAACGATTCCCGTCAGTTTCCCGCTCGCGGTGAAGAGGTTGACGATCGCGTCGCCGCAAAACGCGAAAAGGAGCGTTTCGATCGCCGCGAACGCCGCGACGGCGCCGGTCAGGTTAAGGTAGGTTCGCGTCAAAAAACGCGAACGCGCCCCGACGTCTTCCAAAAGCGAAACCGCGCCGCGATCCATTTCGCGAACCGTATTGTCGTAAGAACTCATTTTTGCATCCTTTTTTTTGTTATCGCGTCGCGTGTTGCGACGACTGCTTTTTTCGCTATCCTACTCAAATTACCCAAGTTGTTTTAACCGCGTAATTTTCGCAAAGTTCGCGATTGGGTCGACGTTCGCTCAAACGAACGCGCTTAGCCCTTCTTTATTTTAGTCATTACATTTATTGTATAAAAAAGAAACTCAACGGCAATAAATTAAGCGAAATTTAAGGAAAAATTTCAAACTTTTTTAAAAAAGAAGTGAAAAAACAAGAAAAAAAAACGCGCCGACGCAAAAAACGTCGGCGACGCGTTTCACAATAGGGGTTTTAGGCAAAATACGGCGTTCGATTTCCCTCGACATTCGCGAGCGCCGCGCCTGTCCTTCCCCTCCTCTTCGCTTCCCTTGGGGCGCTCTTTAAAGGCCGGTTTCGAGTTCGAGCGCCGAAATTTTGTCGACGCGGCGGGCGTGTCGGTCGCCGTCGAAGGGCGTCGTCAACCAAATGCGAACGAGCGCTTCCGTCTCGGCGACGCTCAAAAACTCGCCGGAAAGGCAAAGAACGTTCGCGTTGTTGTGTCGGCGGCTGAACTCGGCCGCGACTTCGTTCCCGCAGACCGCCGCGCGGACGCCGCGAATTTTGTTCGCCGCGACGCACATCCCGATCCCGGTGCCGCAAATAAGAATCCCTCGGTCCGCTTTGCCGGACGCGACCGCTTCGGCGACCGCCGCCGCGACGTCCGGATAATCGACCGCTTTCGGCGACGCTTCGGCGTCTTCGAGCTCAAAATCGGGTTTGCGAACCTCGACGCGACCGGGCGCCGTTCGTTCGAGCGAATAAATCGCGATTTCCTCGTCCGTTTCAGCGCGCTCGTTTTCGTCGAACGAATCGGAGCAGGAAGCGCCGGAGATCAAATGCGCTCCGACGAGGCGTTCGCCGTATCGCCGAGCCGCGGCCAAGCCGGCGTAATGTTCGCGAAGAAGGACGTCCGCCGCAATTTTTTGAGCGATTTGAGCCCCGCGATGATCGCTTCCGAGAGCAATGCGCATTTTGGTTTCCCCTTTCGACGCCGCGCGTTCGCCGACGGCGTCAAATTCGTCGTTCCGTTTTCCGATTGTTTTTTTCGACGTTTTCCTCATCTTCGACGCGTCGCCGCGCAAACGCCTTTCGCGTCCGCGACAATCCGCGCGCCGCTAGCGTCAAACGTTCGCCGTTCTCGTCGCCCAACGGAAAGGAAAAAAACAAGGACGCGCGAACTAGCTGAACCAACGCGAACAGGTCGGCCTAAAATTGGATTTATTTTACCCGAGAATTTCAAGTCCGCAAGAGCAAACGCGCAATTTTGCATAAAAAAGAAGAAAATTTTTGTCTCGACGCCGGGAACGCTTGTTCTTTACGCGTCTTTTCCCCCCTCTATTAACCGCGACGGCGAAAGGAAAAGCCGCCGTTTACCGGAACGTTTTGCCCGTTGACGTACGCCGCCGCGTCCGACGTTAAAAACCGAACGACCGCCGCGACCTCCTCCGCCGTTCCCCAACGTCCGCTCAGCGACTCCGCCGCGACGCGCTTCGTCGCCGCCTCCGACGCGACCGCGCCCCAAGTCGTTCGAATCCAACCGGGCGAAACGACGTTGACGCGAACCTCCGGGGCCAACTCTTGCGCCAACGACCGCCCGAACGAAACGACGGAGCCCTTGCAAACCGCGTACAACTGCGCCGTTTCCCCCTCCATACCGCGCTCGACGCCGTCCCAACCGAACAAAACCAACGCCGGAGAAACGCCGCTTTCCGGCTCCGCTCGCCGAAACGCCCGAGCCGCCGCGCCGAACGCTCGCGCCGTTTTAACCGTCGCCGCGACGTCGACCGCCCAAGTTCGTCGCAGTCGCTCGTCAAAGGTCGCCGCCTTCATCTCCGGCGTCATCAAGTCGACGCCCGCCGCCGCGACGAAAGCGTCGAGCCGCGGAACGTCCGTTTGTTGCGCTTCTTTCAACGCGTCGAGAACGCCGTCGACGAAGCCGCCCGCGCCCGCTTCGGTCGCGAGGTTCGCTTCGAAAATTTCAATCGAAGCGAAATCGCCGCCGTTCGACCGCGCCCAATCGGTCAGCGCCGCGCGATTCCGGTTCGTTTGCAGGAAGAGCGAAACGTTTTCGCCGCGATACGACTCCGCGACGGCGCGCCCGATCCCGCCGGAAGCGCCGGAAATTACGACGTATTTTCGCGCGTCGCCGTTATTTTGCGTCGTTTGCCTCATCGACCTTATTTCCCCGCCTTGCCTAAATCCGCTCAAGCGCCGGTCGCCGCTTCGCCCGTTTGCGCCGCTTCCTCCGCTTTACTGCGTCGAAATTCGGCGATTTCCTTCTTTTTCGCTCGGCATTCGGCGACCAAAAAGCCCGCCGCGATCGCGAACGCCAACGCGTCGGAAACCGGGAACGAAAACCAACAGCCGTTCAAACCGGCGACGCCGCACGCCTCGAAAAGGCGCGGCAGGAAGTAAAGGCAAGGAAGCAAAAAGAGCAACTGCCGCAACAACGTCAACATCAGCGCCAAAATCGGGCGACCGTGCGCTTGGAAATAACCGCCGGCCAAAATGTTGACGCCGACGAACGGCAAACCGCACATCACCGCTCGAATCGCGCTCGCGCCCAGCGCCAACTTTTCGGCGTATCCCTCGGCGTTCGAGTTCAGGAAGAGCTTCACAAACGGCGTCGGCCAAACAATCAAGACGAACCAAGCGGCGAACCCGGCGACGACGACCGCCTTCAACGCCAAGGAGAGCGCCGCCAAGACGCGGTCCGGTCGTTTCGCGCCGACGTTGTATCCGACGATCGGTTGCAAACCTTGCCCAAGTCCTAAAAACGGCATCAAGACGGCGTTCGCGATCGCGATCGCGATCCCCATCACCGCGACCGCGACGTCGCCGCCGTCGAACGCGTATCCCATCGCTTCGCCGTATTTCCGACCGAATTGGCCGAGCAAATTGTTCTGCGCCATCGACAAAAGCATCGCGCAGGCTTGCGTCGCGAACGGAACGCCGCCAAGAATCGCGATTTCTTTCGTAAATTTCCAATTAAAACGACTGCAATATTTCCAACGCCAACGAAGCGTCGTTCGCCCGGAAAAATAACGCCAGCAAAGCCAAACGGCGCTGACGCAACACGCTAAGACGTTCGCGAGCCCGGCGCCCCAAATTCCGGTCTTCAAGTAAAAGAGGAAGAACCAGTCGAGCGCCGCGTTGACGATCGCCGCGATGAACATCGAAACCATCGCGATTTTCGGTTTTCCTTCCGCGCGAATGAAGTTGTTGACGCCGTACGCGATGTGTTGCGGGAAGACGCCCCAAATCAAGACCGCCAAATAGGACTTCGCCATCGGCAAAACGTTTTCCGTCGCGCCGAACAGCCTTAATAGCGGCTCCATAAACGCGATCCCAAAAACGACAAAGAGGATTGAAGTCGCGACGGAAAGAAAAAGCGCCTGCCCGAGCGCCTCTTCGGCTTTGTCGTTGTTCCGTTCGCCGAGTTTAATCGAAATAATGATCGTCGCGCCGGTCCCGATCGTCATCGCGATGGCGAGAAAGATGAGAATCACCGGAAACGCGACGGTAACGGCGGCGAGCCCGTCGGTGCCGAAACACTGCCCGACGAAGACGCGAGCGACGAGGTTGTACGTCGCCATCACAAACGCGGCGGTAACCGCCGGAAGCGAGAACTCGAAAAGGAGCCGTCCAATGGAACGCGTTTCAAGAAATTCCGGATTTTGCGTTTGCGCCATAAATCGAATCCTCCAAGAGTTTGTCGCCGACAAAGCGCGACGTTCGAGAGAGCCGTTTCTAAAACGACGGCTAATTAATTATACCGCGTTCGCGCCAAACGCCAAGGGGGAGTTTTTTCTTTACGTCGCGCCTATTCCCGTCTCCTTCTTTTTAAAATCGTCGACGCCGTCGGCTCTTTTTCCGCTTATTTATCTAATTGACGCGCGTTTTTTCGTCGCTCTTGCCTTTTGCGCCCGTCAACTTTATAATAATGATAATCCAAAATCGTTTATATCGTTCTTTATTTAAACAAGGAATCCGCAATGCCGCCGTTTTCAGCCGACGGACCGCCGCCGGAAGAGCGCGTTTACTACAAACGATCGAAAGCCCATTTTCCTATCCCAACGCGCCCGACCGACGTTTCAGTCGGCGACTGGTTGCGCAACGTTCGTTATTTTCGTTGGAGCGCGCGTCCTAACGGCGGCGTTCGCATCGACGCTTTTTTTGGCGAAAAAGCGGTTTCGGCGGTTATTCCGGAACGCCTCGCGGGCGCGCCGGTTCGCTCGATCGCCGTCGAGGCGTTTTTTGACTGTCCGCAATTAAAAACGTTAACGTTGCCGTCGCGTCTCGCGAAAATCCGCCCGGGCGCATTCGCCATCCCCTCGCTAACGGCGTTCGAACTTTCCGCGTCGAACCGACGTTTCCGCGTCGTCGACGGCGTTCTTTTCGACCGTTCCGGCCAAACGCTGATTCGTTGTCCGGAGGGTAAAACCGGCGAATACGCGATTCCCGACGGCGTTCGTCGAATCGCTCGTCGAGCGTTCGCCAACTCGCGTTTAACGTCGGTTCGTTTCCCGTCGAGCCTGAAAACGATCGCCCGCGAAGCCTTTTTAAACGCCGCGTCGTTAACGTCGGCGCCGCTTCCCGACGGTCTCGAACGCCTCGACGGCAACCCGTTCGTCGGTTGTTCCGCGTTGAAGGCGCCGAAGTTGCCTCCAAACTTAAAACGGCTTCGGCGCGTCGATTTCGCGGCGCTTTACCCCGACTTGCCGACGCGAATCGAGCTTCCCAATCATCTTGAAAGGCTCGATGTATGCGCGTTGGCAAACGCTCATTCTTTGATTTCCGTCCAACTTCCAAGCAACTTGAAAAAAATCGCCCCCTCCGTTTTTAGCCTTGCGCAGTCCCTCGTTTCTTTCGAAACGCCGCCGGACAGCGTTCGTTTCCGCGCGATCGACGGCGTTCTTTTCGACCGCTCCGGCGAAACGTTGGTTCGTTTCCCGCAAGGAAGAACCGGCGAATACGCGGTTCCCGACGGCGTCCGTCAAATCGCGCCGGGAGCGTTCGAGCAATGTTTTCAATTAACGTCGATTCATCTCCCGTCGAGCGTCGAACGCATTGGTCAACGCGCTTTTAGCGACTGTTGGAAATTAACGTCTCTTCAGCTCCCGCCCAAATTAACAAGACTCGCCGAAGGCGCGTTCGCCGGCTGCAACCGTTTAACGTCGCTCGCCCTTCCGCCGAACGTCGAACGCATTGGCGCCGACGCTTTCCGGAATTGTTTTAGATTGCGGTCGATTTCGACGACGCCTCGACTCCAACGAATCGGCGCCGCCGCGTTTGCCGGTTGTTCGGCGCTATCGTCGTTCGCTTTCCCGCCCGGAATCACGAAGATCGCCGCGGAAACGTTCCAAGGTTGCGAATCGCTGACGGCGTTCGAACTTCCCGAGTCGGTTCGCGTTATCGGCGCCGACGCGTTTAGCGGATGCCGAAAGCTGAAATCAATTTCCTTGCCCTCCGGCCTTCGCAAAATCGACTGGGAAGCGTTTCACGGTTGTCATTCATTGAAATCTCTCGAACTTCCGCAAGGATTGCGCGAAATCAGTTGCGTCGCTTTCGGTTGTTGTCGAGCGCTAAAAACGCTCAAATTACCGCAGAGGCTGCGCCGACTCTATTACAACGCTTTCGAAAATTGCGAAGCGTTAACCTCGGTTTCGCTCGCCTCGCAAATAACCGAAATTCCCGACGGGGCCTTCGCTGGCTGTTTGTCCTTAAAATCGATTGACTTACCTCCTAACATCAAGAAGGTGGGACGTTACGCTTTCAACTACTGCAAAGCGCTAACATCGGCGACGATTCCGGCAAGCGTCGTCGAAATCGGTGAAAGCGCGTTCGCTGGCGCTCCCAACTTAACGTTAATCGTCGAAGCCAATTCGGCGGCGGAGCGATTCGCGCAAAAAGAAAAGCTTCCTTTCGTCGTTCGCTGAAGTTCGTTTCCCATAACGCGTCAAGAAACGCCGCGAGCCGCGCGACGCTCCTTAGCGGAACGCGGCGCGGCTTGCGCAAGTCGACGTCGGCGGCGAGCGGAACGGGGCGCGCTCCGCTCGGTCGCGACGGGTTGGTCAAACGCTAATTAGAAGAGTTTGACGTATTTCGGGAGTTCGCCGATCAGCGGACGCAGGTATTCAATGCAAGCGTCCGTAACGTAAAGGTTTTCCGCGTCGACGAATTCGGCCGGCATCGGTTTCGCTTCGACGGCGACGGCGTCGAGCGGAGCGGTCGAGTATTCGACTTTGTACGGATCGTTCGAAACGCGATCCATCGTAACCATCACGCCGCTCTTGCCTTCGAGCGCGAGTTCGACGGCGCGACGACCGCAGTTCCACGCTTCTTCAATATCGGTCGCGACCGCGCGGTCGGCGCCGCACATCGGGAGCGATTCGGTGATTTGGAATTCGCCGCGGCACGGAAGACCGTTTTCGCGTTTGAGGTGTTTGCCCAGCATCTTGTGGAGCGCGATCGCGACGCTCGTCCCGGCCATCGCGCCGAGTTCTTGGTTGCCGAACTTGTCGACCGTCTTTTCCGTTTGAACTTCTTTGCCGTCCGCGTCCAACGAGCTGACGACGACGCCGTTCGCGTCGCGAATGCCTTCGCCGCAGACGACGCTGACGAAGCCGTATTTGTCGAGCGTTTCTTGCGCTTTCGCGATGAAGCGGTCGAAGTTGAACGCGACTTCCGGAACCAAAATGATGTGCGGAGCGTCTTCGCAATCTTCCTTAGCGCAAGCGGCGGCCGCGGCCAACCAACCGGCGTCGCGACCGATCGTTTGGAAGATGACGAATTGGTCGACCTTCTTCATGTCGCGCGCCAAAACGCCCGCTTGTTTGACCGACGTCGCGACGTAACGAGCCGCCGACGCGAAACCCGGGGTGTGGTCGGTCGCGAAAAGGTCGTTGTCGACCGTCTTCGGAACGCCGAGACCGCGGAGGTCGTAACCTTGTTCGCGGCAGTATTTTTCGACGCGGCAGATGGTGTCCATCGTGTCGTTGCCGCCCGCGAGGAAGTAGTAGCGGATGTTGTATTTTTTGAGTTGTTCGAGAATGCGCGGGAAGTCGGCTTCTTGAACCTTGTGGCGGCAGCTTCCGAGGGCGCTACCCGGGGTCGTTTTGAGACCTTCGACGACGGCGGGGTCGATCGTCGCGAAGTCGATCAGCTTGTCTTGCATGAAGCCTTCGACGCCGTATTGCATCCCGTAAACTTTGTCGATTTTCGATTCGGCGCTCTTTTGACCGAGTTCGAAGCAACCTTGAACGACGCCGCAGAGGCTCGAGTTGATGACGCTGGTGGGGCCGCCGCTTTGGCCGACGATCGCGTTCCCTTGGAACATAATTCTCTCTCCTAAAATTTAATATTATTTTGCGACGAAAACGCGCCGCTCGACGCGCTTCCGTCCGCTTTCGTTAATTTTCTTATATTCGCTCGAAACGACGCGCCAACGTTAAAACTTGCCGACCCAAGAAACGAGTTGCGCGAAGAATTTCGCGTACTCCGCGCCGATTTCGACGAAGAGACCGTCGCCCAACGACGCCGGAAGTTCTTGGAAAACGCGCTCTTGCCCCCAGTCGACCATTCCGCCGATCCAGTGCGGAGCGACGTCCGACGCGAACGCCGCGACGCGCCCGGCGCCGCGATCGTCGACGACCAGGAACGGGTATTTTTCGATAAACTCGATTTGGATATCGTCCGGGTTCAAGTCGGCGGCGACCGTCTTTTTCCAAGTCGTTTGGGTGCGGATCCCTTCGAGAAGAACGGTCGCGCCGTCTTTCGCGTCGAAGCGGTTGAACCCGCCGACGCCCGGCGCCGTTTCCCAAGGCAGGTCGGCCAGAATCGGGTGGTCGAGCGTCGTCGGACGGAGCAAAACCGGCGACCAATAGTTGCGACGGTCGTCCGAATCGCTCATTTTGACCGGCAAAATTTCGGCCAGCGGCGAATCGTGATACTCGCCGAGACGCCCGAAATAGCTCTCCCAACCGCCGAGCATCAGGAGCCCGGCGCCGTCTTCGCGAACGCGTTCGACGATATGCTCCATATCCCCCGCCCCAAAGCAGGAACGCGGGTAGTCGCTGACGACGTAAAGGGAATAGGCCCGATTTTGGAAGTCGGCGCTCGGCGACGTTCCGGAGTCGACGCGGTCGAACGCGATTCCGCGATTCGTCAAGACGCCGCAAAGATACGCCGCCGCTCGCGTCGCGTCGTCGTCGCCCAAATAACAAACGCGTTTTTCAAGTTGCATAGTTTGCCCGTTTTCTCTGTTTTAACGTTTCCGCCGCCCGAAGCGACCGTTTTGGCGCGACCGCGACCGCTCGCCTCGCCCGTTTTAACGTTCGAAGCGTTTCGACGGAGCGGACGATTTGCCGCGCTCCGCCGTTAAAGTCGCCGCGTTTTGACTATTTCGACAGTTTTTCCGCTTCCGCGAAGAGGTCTTTGCAGCGTTGCGGGACGAAAATGTCGAATTCGGCTTCGCGAATGAATTCGTCGCAACCGTTTTCGCGTTGCATTTGAATCGTGATGTCGATTTGCTTTTGGCTGACGTAGCTCAGAAGACCGTTGATCTTGCGTTCGAAGAGGTCTTCCGAGACGCGAACGCGGAGCGTCGGCGGCGTGACGAAGTTGCTGTACGTCGCGTATTCGTAAATCGCCGGGATTTGCGGAATCGGTTCGCCGAGTTCCGGCCAAATCGTCCCTTGCGCGTGGAAGATGCTGATCATCGCTTCCGAGTTGACGAACTTGTGGTCCGGGTGCAAGTCGGTGATCGTCGGGACGAAGAGACGCGTCGGACGGGTTTGGCGCATCAACCAAACGAGCGAGTTTTGAACGCCGGCGCCCCCCGCGATTTCCGGACCTTCGCCCGGCGCGCCGGTCGCGAAACGACGCCCCGCTTGACGGTTCAGCGAGCCGTCGTCGTGACCGAGGAAGTAAAGGTTTTCGGCCGGGAGACCAAGCGCGGCGAACGAATCGGCGCATTCTTTGCGACGAACGTCGGCGATCGTTTCGCGTTCTTCCGGCGTGCAGTACCCCATTTTGCCGTTCGTAACAACGCCCGCGTAGGTCTTAATTCCGCTAAAGAGCGACGCGATGAAGGTCAAACCGCAACCGGCGATGATGTCGTCGTCGTGCGGCGCCAAGAAGAGCCAACGCTCTTCGTCGCCCTTCCAGTTCGGAAAAATATCGCCCGGATTCGCCGACGAGAAAACGCCCGTTTCGGAACGTCGATCAAAAGAAACGAAGGAACCGCTCATTATTTCACCCCAAAAACCGTTCAAAACGGCTCAAATAATTAAAACCAAACCCAACGCTCGTCGTCGTTTCCTCGCGACCGCGCAAAAAACGAAAAACGACGAACCGCTTCGGTAAAAACTCGCCGACGCTCGTTTCCAAGCGTCGACAAGGGGACAAACGCCCGCTCCGCGACGCGCCCGAACGCAACGCGGTTTAAACGCGTCGCGTCGACCGTCGGGAAACGACGTTCGTCTTCCAAAATCGCTCGTCCGCGCTTAACGAACCGCCTCGAAAAAGCGCGAAGCGGCCTTGCGCGGCAAGCGTCGTCAAATCAAACTCAACCGACGAATTCGTTCCCGATTTTGCGGGCGCGTTCCGGTTTGTCGAGGTCGACGCCGAGCGCGACGCCCGTTTGAACGAGCAAGTTCCAACCGGCGACGAGTTGGAGGAACGTGTCGAAACCGCAGATCGACGGGATTTTGATCGTCGGGAAGATCGTGTCTTCGGACGAAATGGCGACGACCGTGACGCCCGCGCGACCTTCGATGAGTTCCTTAATCTTTTCGCATTCGGACGGGAACGGATCGACGAGAACGCACGCTTCGCCGGCGCGCATAATTTCTTCGACGCCGTGCAGGAGGTAGGTGCCTTCGAGGTAGTCGCTCTTCTTACGGGTGATTTCGTTCGTTTTGAGCGTCAATTCTTCGGCGACGCCGTTGTTGCGACCGGCGAAGTACATGACCGGCGCGGCGGCGAGCTTTTCAATGACGGCCGGATCGATTTCCGCTTCCATAATTTCGGTCATCGCTTTGGCGACTTCCGCTTTCTTTTCGCAGCAGCAGCAACCGAGGAGGTTCGCGAGAACGGCGTGATAGACGAGACCTTGTTCGACGACGCTCTTCGTCGCGGCGACGGCGTCTTCTTTACCGCAGGAGAGGAGAATCGTTTCGTTCGTAACGTCGAAGATTTTCGTCCCGGCGTTGGCGGTGACGCCGACGAGGCGTTGGTGGCCTTTGTCTTGGAGATTCTTCAAGAGACCGACGATTTCTTTCGTTTGGCCGCTGTTCGACGCGCCGCAGACCGTCCAGTTCATGAGGTCGTATTCGGCGGCTTGGAAGGAGCCTTCGGTCGCGGCGGTGAGAGCCAAACCGGATTTCATCGCGTTGTAAATGAAGCTCTTGGCCGGGAAAATACGGCTCGAGCCTTCGCCGGTGAGGAAAATACGGCCCGTGCCGCGAACCATATCGGCGACCGGCTTCATTTGTTTGAAGTCGAAGTTGGCGACGACGTCGGCCGTTTCGAGCATTTCCTTAACCAACGCGAAATTCTTGTACTTGGCGTCGTTCAAATTCATTGTTTCTCTCCCCAATCGCGACGCGTTTCAACGTCGCCTCGTCTCGTTAATTTCTTTTCCGAAAACGATCGAACTCTCGACCGCTTCGGTTTAATAATCGAATCTGTTTCGCGGCGGCAAAGCGCGTCGACGCGTTCGTCTCCCCCATATTCGTTCTCTCGTTTCGAGCGAAACGGCGGCGCGTCGCGACGCTTCGGCGCGATTCCCTTCATCATATCAAACTTTTCAAGGGTCGACAATAGCCGCGACGCGAAAAATCTTCATTTTTGCGCCGCCTTACCCCGCCCCTCGACTTCATCCTCCGTTTTATTTTACCCATTTTAACGTTCTGTTTCCTTCTCGACGGCGCGCTCGTTGGCCCCGAGTCCCACGCTTCGCTTTTTCTCCCCAACGACCTATTTTCGCCATTTTCCCCATTGCCGCCATTCTACGAAACCAACGCCGCGACGGTCGGCCTACCCCGCGTCTTTCTTGAGCGGAAAAAATAAAAATCGATAAAAAAACGCAAAAAATTCCGCAAACGCGCAAAGTCGGTCTTTACGCAAGCGCAAAATGTTGGAATAATACGTCGATTCGATTTTTCTTACCGAAAGCCGAATCGCAAAGACGGCGACGGGCGAACGCCGCCAACGAGACTTTTCGCAGAAATCGCCCTATATATTAATAACGACAAAATCGCCGAAGCGCCCGCCGCTTTTCGCGTCGCCGAACGGACTCGACGGACGAAAAGAACGCGACGCTCGGCGGCAAACGGCGCTTCAGAAGGAACGAACGAAGCGCAAGAGGCCCCGGCGTTATGAAAAAATCCGAACATCGAGCCGACCGTTCGCGTCGCGCTTCCCGACTCCTCGTTCTCGCGGCGGCGCTCGCTCTCGGAACGACGACCGCGAACGCTCAAACCGGAACGCAATTAACCGTCGACTCGAACAAAAACCTCGCGCGTCTCGACGGCGGCGTCTCTTCGATCGTTTTCACCGGCGCCTACGCGCTGACGCTCTCCGACGGGCAAACGCTGACGCCGATCCTTCTCAACCAAGCGGCGGGCGCCGTCCTCAACCTTGGAACCGGTTCGACGACCGGCCAAACTTGGCGCGTCTCCGGCAACAGCCCGCGTTGGACCGGAACGACCGTCCTCGGAAGCGGAAACGAACTCGTTCTTGGAACCGACGTCGCGAACCCGCTCGGCGCCTTTACGACCGACGGCGCGACCGCGTTCGGAACGCTGACGTTGCAAGACGGCTCGACGCTGAAAGTCGCCGCCGACGCTCCCGCCGCTTCCGACGCGACGCAAACGACGCAAACCGCCCCAACAACGCAAACCGCCCAAATTCCGGCGAAAACGAACGTCGAAACGAAAATCGGCGCGCTCAAAACGACGGCCTCCGGAACCAACGCGAACGGCTCCGCGACGGTCGACGTTGACGCCGGGCGAACGCTGACCGTCGAAAACGGCCTCGCCGTCGACGCGAACGTCGGGCTCTCGAAAGTCGGCGACGGAACGCTGCAGTTCCTCGCCAACGCCCCGCAAACGACGACCGGAACCGGATCGACGAAAGGGACGACCGCCTTCGCGCTCGGGCGTCTGAACGTCGGC
>JAFYVO010000269.1 GCA_017549085.1 Thermoguttaceae bacterium | reverse complement strand
CCGGCGTCGGGCGGTTCTTGAAAGAGCGGCGTCCGAGCGCTCGAATCGTCGCGGTCGAACCGGACGCGAGCCCGCTCCTCTCTCGCGGGAAGGCCGGGCCGCATAAGATTCAAGGGATCGGCGCGAATTTCGTTCCGGCGAATTTCGACCGCTCCGTCGTCGACGAGATTCTTCCCGTTTCGGCGGAGGACGCCGGAGCGACGGCGCGAGCGGCGGCGCGGCGCGAAGGGCTCCTTATCGGGATTTCCGGCGGGGCGGCGCTCTTCGCGGCGCTGAACGTCGCGGCGCGACCGGAGTTCGCGGGGAAAAACGTTGTCGCGCTCCTCCCGGACGGCGGCGAGCGTTACCTCTCGACTTGGCTCTTCGACGACGCGGAGTGAAACGGGGCGGAGTTTGACGGTCGCGACGGCGGCGGCGCGAAAATTTTTCGTCGCGGCGCTCCTTCGCGACCTTATCTTTGCCGCGCGGCGTTGTATATTAATATTAATGACAAAATCGCGTTCGACGCTTCCGCCGTCGAGCGCGGCGAAATGCGAAAAATCGCCGAAAATGAAAAGCGTTAACCGTTAAAATAGTTAAAACGCTAAAATATTGAAACGTTGAGGCCGTTAAAAGCGTTAGAAGGGCTAAAAACGTTGAAGGTTAACGGCGACAAAAACGGAAAACCGAAAGGAAGCCGAACGATGCGACCTCTTGCCGAATATGAAAAGTTGACGAACGACGAACTGCGCGCGCGAATCGCCGCCGTCCGCGCCGAAGCGGGGGATCGCCTCGTCGTGATGGCGCACTATTACGCGCCGGACGAAATCGTCGAGTTGGCGGACGTCCTCGGCGACAGCCTCGCGCTGGCGAAAAAAGCGGCGGAGTCGTCGGCGGAAGCGGTTCTCTTTTGCGGCGTTTACTTTATGCTCGAAACGGCGGATATTTTGCTCAACCGCCCGGAAAAAATCGCCGAACGCTCCGGAAAGCGCGCGCTCGTAATGGCGCCCGACCTGACCGCCGGCTGCCCGATGGCCGATATGATCACCGCCGAGCAAGCGGAAAACTGGAAGCGCGAACTTTCGGAAATCGTCGATTTTAGCGAGTTTACGCCGATCACTTACGTCAATTCGTCCGCCGCGACGAAAGCGTTTTGCGGCTTGAACGGCGGCGGCGTCTGCACGTCGGCGAACGCGGAAAAGATCGTCCGCTGGGCGTTCGAACAACGTCCGAAGTTGCTCTTTATGCCGGACTCGCGTTTGGGCCGGGCGACCGCGCTCGCGCTCGGCGTCGCGCCGGAAGAGATCGTCGTTTGGAAGGGGGACGAACCGCGCGGCGGGCTCGACGTCGAAACGATTCGCTCGGCTCGCGTTATCCTTTGGGACGGTTGCTGCCCGATTCACCAACGCTTTTCGGTCGACGCGATTCGCCAAATCCGCGCTTCGGAACCGAACGCGCAAATTTGGGTTCACCCGGAGTCGCCGTTCGAAGTGACGGACGCGGCGGACGGGTACGGCTCGACGACGAAACTGATCGACGTCGTCGAAAAGGCGGCGCCCGGAACGACGCTCGCGATCGGCACCGAATGGAAGCTCGTCGACCGTTTGCGTCGCCAACATCCGGCGTTAAATATCGTTTGGCCGGGCGAGGAACCGTCGATTTGCGTCGATATGTCGAAATCGACCTTGGCGAAGGCGGCTTGGGTTCTCGAAAACTGGCTCGCCGGGGAGCCGGTCAACGTCGTCGAAACGCCGGAGACCGTCGCCGAATCGGCGTACAAAGCGCTTCGCGTCGTTCTGTAAAATCGCGACGGTTGGTTCGCGTCCAACTCGAACGCTCCGAAAGACGGGAAGTTTTTCAGAGCGTTTCGCGTTTTTTGACGGCGAAACGGCGGCGTTGAGTTGAAAGTTTGCGCTTTGCGACGATTATGCGGAATACGTCGCCGCTTTTTTCAAGAAAAACGCTTTTTTGCGGCGCCAATTCGCGAAACTCTTGCCAAACGATTTAACGTCGTTTACAATAAATAAGAGGCCGAGTCGAACGCGTCGACGCGGCGAAACGTCTTGAATTTTTTATATGAGGTGAGTTGAAATGAAACGCGGTTTACCGAACGGGCGCGGCTTTACGCTCGTCGAATTGTTGGTCGTTATCGCGATCATTGGGATTTTGATCGGCTTGCTGCTCCCGGCCGTCCAAGCGGCTCGCGAAGCGGCGCGTCGTATGCAATGCACGAACAATATGAAGCAATTCGGGTTGGCGGTGCAAAACTACGCCGACGCGAACGGCAAACTTCCGGCCTCGCGCTGCACGGCGGGGACTTACGGCCGTATGAGCGAAGGGCTCAACAACACCGGCGGCAACTCCGGTTACGGGATCAATTACGCGCTCCTGCCGTACATTGAACAACAAGCGGCGTACCAAGCGATCGTCGCGTCGACGAGCACGCCGTCCCCGTGGACCGATACGGACGGTAGCGTTATCGACGTGAAAATCGACGGCTACGTCTGCCCGTCCGACGGCGGCGGCGCGCAGCCGTCCCCGGGTAAATCGCACGTTTGGCGCACGAACGTCGCCCTCTCCCGCGGCGACGGGATGTGGGACTGCGAACGCCTCGAAAGTTGGTCGAGCGCCAACGACGCGCGTCCGCGTTCGCTCTTCAACCCCTTTATGTGGAAGTCGATGGCCTCCGCGACCGACGGCACGAGCAACACGCTCCTGTGCAGCGAACTCGTTACCGACACGACCGGCAGCTCGCTGAAAGTCAAGGGGGGCGTTATCGGCACGTCGAGCTCGAAAGCGGTCAACAGCCCGGACAGCAACCTGACCTCGCGCTCGAACTGCTTTAACTCCCGCGACGCCAGCGACCCGACCTCTTACGACTCCGCCTCCTACGTTGCCGCTTCCGGTTGGCGCGGCGCTCGTTGGGCGGACGGTCGCGCTTCCGTCTCCGGCTTCAACACCGTTTTCCCGCCGAACTCTCCGAGCTGCATTAACAGCACGAGCGACAACGGTTGGGGGATCTTCTCCGCGTCGTCGAACCACTCGGGCGGCGTCAACGCGGCGATGCTCGACGGTTCCGTCCGCTTCGTTAGCGAAACGATCGACT
>JAFYVO010000268.1 GCA_017549085.1 Thermoguttaceae bacterium | reverse complement strand
TCGTCGGCGAATACGAAAAGGGCGTTAAGGAAGCGCTTGTCGCCGCTGCGTTTGCGGAAAAGGGACGCGTTGTTGTTTTCGGACACGACGGCTATTGCAACGCCGATAAAATCGCCGCGACGGCGTCGACGCAACGTTTTATTACGAACGTCGTTCGTTGGGCGGCGGGCGCGGACGCCGGCAAGAAAAACGCCGATATTCGCGTCGCCGTTTGGCGCAATCCGGCGACGGCGGAACTCTTGAAAAAAGAAGGGTTTAACGCCGTTTCTGTCGACAAGATTCCGGCGTCGTTCGACGTTGTTTTCGGCCCGGCCGCGAGCATTCCGAAAACGCAGTTCGAGCAAATGCTCGAGGTCGTTAAAAAGGGCGCCGGTTTTGTCGGCGGTTCGCTCGGTTGGGGTTGGATTCAACTGAACCCGGGGAAAAATTTCTTGACCGATCACGCTGGAAACGCTAGCTTTACGAAGCACGGCGTCGAACTCGCTTGGGCGGACGGTTCGGTCGACCCGACGAAAGCGGAAGCGTACGACGTAAAGGCGGAGATTCCGCAGTTTACGTCCGGCGGCGAAGTCGTCGAGTTCCTCGATAAAATCGGCGCGTCGAAAGACGTCGCGGAAAAAGAATTGGCGGCGATGGACGCGGCGACGTTGCGTCAAATCTCGTCGACCGCCTCGCTTGCTTACCGCCACCTGCCGAAGGAGAAACGCGGCGCGTTCGAGCGCTTGGCGACCGGCGGCGACGAAATCGTCCCGACCGAAAAAGCGCCGATCAAGAGCGACAACCTGTTGGCCCGCTTGACGATAGCGATTCAAACCGACCAATATTTCGCCGGGCAAATCGACGGGACGACCGACGCGGACGACGTTCCGGCGTTCGCCGCGGCGAAAGATTTCCCGGGGCCGGTTCCGTCGGAAGCCGAGCGTTTGCAAGGGGTTAAGGTTGCTGTTAAAACCGGCGTTCCGGACTGGAACACGACCGGGCTTTACGCCGCGCCGGGGGAAAAGATCGTCGTTCGCGTCGACGAAGCGACCTTTAAAAAGTTGCCGCGTCAGTTGAAGATTCGCATCGGCGCTCACCGCGACAAGAACTGGCACCTCGAAAGTTGGTCGCGCTACCCGGAAATCGCGATTGAAAAAACGCTCAAATCGCCGGAAATGGAAATCGCCAACCCGTTTGGCGGCCCGGTTTACGTCGTCGTTCCGAGCGGAATCGAAGGCGCCGGGCTCGGCGAAATCGAAGTCGAAATTTCCGGCGCGGTTGCGGCGCCTTGGTTCGTCCGCGGCGAAACGAGCCTCGAAGAGTGGAAGAAAATTCGCGAATACCCGGCGCCGTGGGCCGAGTTGCAAGGGACGAACGTTATCGTGACGCTGCCGTCGTCGGTGATTCGCCAACTCGATAATCCGCAAGAACTTATGATGGTTTGGGACGAAGCGCTCGACTACATCGCCGAATTCTCTTCGACCCCGATGCGCCGCGACCGTCCGGAACGCATCTGCTGCGACCGCCAAATTTCGGCCGGTTATATGCACTCCGGCTACCCGGTGATGACGTGGATGGACGTCGAACGCGACCTCGCCGACGCCAAGAAATTGAAGGAGCAAGGGAACTGGGGCTTCTATCACGAGTTCGGGCACAACCATCAATCGGGCCATTGGACGTTCGCCGGTTCGACCGAGGTAACCGTCAACTACTTCACGCTTTACGTGATGGAGAAACTGAACGGTATCGCCGCCGCCGACTCCCGTCCGGGCGCTATCGGGAAAGAGGCGCGCGTCAAGCGGTTCAAGCGTTACGTCGAGAAGGAAAATCGCTCGTTCGACGTTTGGAAGTCCGACCCGTTCCTCGCGCTCGGGATGACCGTCCAAATGCTCGAAGCCTTTGGCTGGGAACCGTTTATCCGCTCCGTCGACGAGTACCGCAAGGCGCCGCAAGCCGAACTGCCGAAAAACGACGACCAAAAACGCGACCAGTGGATGGTTCGCATGTCGCGCAACACCGGCAAAAACCTCGGCCCGTTCTTCGAGTTGTGGGGCGTCCCGACCTCGCAAGCGGCGCGCGACTCGATCAAAGATTTGCCGGTTTGGATTCCGGAAGAGCTGGAAGAGTTCGCGAAGTAAAGGCGCGGAAGTCGTTTGACGACTTCGTTTAGCGCGACGGATAAAAGCGGCGTCGTTTCCGCGTTCGAGTTGGGCTCGACGCGGGAGCGGCGCCGCTTTGGCGTTTCGGCGTTTTTTTGGGCGCCTTGTCAAATTTGCGCCGTTTGGTAAAATTAGAGAAAGCGACCGTTTCCCGAGCGGCGTTTCGTCGGCGGTGGGAGAAGCGCGAACGCTTGACTGTTTCGGAATTGGAGATTTGCGACTCGCGAGAGCCGGAAAAGCGAAGGAAAATGAGGAGAAAACGATGCTTCTGTTTTTAACGGGAATCGTTCTATTGGTCGTCGGTTACTTGACTTACGGTCGTTTCGTCGAGTCGGTTTTGGGCCCGGACGACCGAACGCCGCCGGCGGTCAAACAAGCGGACGGGGTCGATTACGTCGTCTTGCCGCACTGGAAAAATATGCTGATTCAGCTCCTGAACATCGCGGGCGTCGGGCCGGTAATCGGCGTGATCGCGGGGATTAAGTTCGGCGCGATCGTCTTCCTGCTGATTCCGATCGGGAACATTATCGGCGGCGCGACGCACGACTTCATCGCCG
>JAFYVO010000267.1 GCA_017549085.1 Thermoguttaceae bacterium | reverse complement strand
GCGGAATAACGGCGGCTCGAAACGAACGACGCGCGTCGGCGAGTCGAGCGGCGGAGGCGGCGGCGTCGAAACGCGACCGTCGGCGACCGACCGTTTACTTTTTCTTCGCTTGCTTGTCCTTGGCGGCTTCTTTCGCTTCTTTCGCGGCTTCTTTGTTGAAAACGAAGCAAACCGCGCCGAGAGCGAAACGGATTTTGGCGCCGGTCGCGTCGTCGACGCGAAGGACGATTTCGCCCCCGTCGCGGTCGATCGACGAAACGGTTCCGATAATCCCGGCGGTCGTCATTACTTTGTCGTTAATTTTGATCGAGTCGATCAAGGCTTGCGCTTTTTTGTCTTGCGATTTTTTCGGCAAAACAATCAAGAGCCACATAACGATCAACATTACGAACGTCATCATAACGACGGCGAACGGGCCGGAGCCCGCCGGAGTCGGCGCCGGAGCCGGAGCGTCGGCAAAAAGAGACGCGAAGGTCGGCAAAGTCGATAAAACGGTCATCGCAAATCCTAACGAGGAAACGAACGGCGAACGAACGAGCGCGGGAACGCGACCGCTCGACGGCGTTCTTGGAAGGCTGTCTTTTCGGAAAGTGAATCCTTTTCCATTAAACTATTATAATAAACCTTCTTCCCGGGGACTTCAAGCCCGCGCGCCCGGAATTTTCCCCTTTTTCTGATTTTTTCCCCGACTTTTCGGAAATTTTTTTCAAAACGGCGTCGCTTGGGCCCGATTTTTGCAATTTTAGAATCAAATTGGCAATTAAAGCGCTAAAAACTGAACGTCCGACGTTAGCCGTTCTTAACGGCGTCGACGAACCGCGACGAAAAAACCTCTTGCGCTTAGTCGGTTTTTGCGGTAGAATGACGCGCCTTGAGCCGACGACCGTGTAAAATGGTAAAAATAAGAAAAATGAAGCGGTCGGAGAAAACGCGCGGTTGAGGAAGACCGGGTTTCTCCTTGCGTCGGATTTCGAGGCGCGGCGCTTTCGCGTCGCGACGAAACGAAGGAGCGTATTTTGAGCGAAAATCATTCGGTTCTTTTTGGCGTTCGCAAGACGAGCGAGTCGAGCGTCGCGGGGTTGCGGTTGCGTTGGCTTTGTCGGCGCGATTTTGGGGCGTTGCTTGCGTTGGAGCGGGCGGCGTTCGAGTTTCCTTGGACTCGCGACGAGTTCGAGTATTGCCTGCGAACGCGCAATTTCGGCGGTTTGGTCGTCGAACGGGACGGCGAGCCGTTGGGGTATCTTTGCTTTGAAGCGCGCAAGCGGTCGTTTCGGCTCTTGAGCTGCGCGGTCGCGGAGTCGGAGCGCCGTCGGGGGCTCGGGACGTTGTTGACGCGGGCGCTGATCGAGCGTTTGGACGAGCGTCGGTCGAAGATTGTTTGCGTTGTTCGCGAACGGAATTTGGCCGCTCAACTTTTCTTGCGCAATTTGGGGTTCCGCGCCGTTTGGGTGGCGCGCGATTATTACTTCAAGACGAACGAAGACGCGTATCGGATGACGTATCGCGCCGACGTCGCCGTCGCGTCGGACGCGGCGGAGCGGACGCGGCGACGGTTGTTGAGTCGATAATTGTTTTAACGTTGCGATAAAGAGGGCGCGTCGTTTAAACGCGGCGCCGAGAACGCGTTCCGGAAGGAGCGCGTTTTTTTTTGCGCGTCTTGGGGCAAAAGCGGCGAGGGAGGAGGGAAAGAATCGAACGCCGGTAAAGAAAAAGGACGCGCTCGACGGCGCGTCGGTTTCAACGGTTTTAACAGTTGCAGCAGTTTTAGCTGTTTTAATTGTTTTGGCGGTTCTGGCAGTTTTAGCGGTTTGGGTTGTTTTAGCCGTTTTGGCTGTTGGGCTGTTGGGCGAAGGCGGCGCCTTGCGCGAGTTCGGCGGAAGGCGTCGCGTCGAGGGACTTTTAGAAGAAGGAACCGGCGCGCAAGGTCGGCGGTTCGGCGTTCAATTCGAGTCGTTTGGAAGCGCGTTTTTGCGGTTGCGGCGTCTTGGCGCTCGGCGTCGCTTGCGCGACTTTCGCGACTTGCTTGGTTTGCGCGTCTTGCGCGACTTGCGCGTTTTCTTTATTTTCTCCGTTTTGCGCGTCTTCCTTATTTTTCGCGACGGCGTTCGAGTCGCCGGAATCGTCGGCAAAGCGCGACGCGGCGGTCGAGCCGGTTGGCGTCGTCTTAACGTTCGTCGCGTCGGTTCCGTTGACGGCGATTTCGGACGCGGCGACCGGCGCGATCCATTTGACGTTCCCTTCGTCGATAATTTGGCGGCGCGGCGCGGCGGCGACGGCGGTCGAAGCGTCGGTCGTCTTTTTCTTGGCGAGCGTTCCGTCGACGTCGGGGCGGGCGAAGAGAACGACTTCGTCGGCGCCGAGCGTTTGCGGAGCGTTTGTCGTCGAGGCGTCGGAAGCGTCGGAAGCGTCGGACGGCGCGTCGTCGAAGAAGCTCGGCGACGGGAGGGTCGGCGCGTCGATTTCGAGATCGGCGGCGTCGTCGGTCGCGGAGGTGGGCGCGATAAGGGTCGCTTCGTTTTCGAGACCGGCGATTTCGTCGGCGGTTTCGGCGGCTTTCGCGGCGTTTTGTTCGAGCGCGGCGCGCAGTTCGGTCGCTTTCTGGGCGAGCGTCGCGTCGGTCGGGTTGAGGCGTCCGGCGATCGTCGTTTTGTCGAGCGCTTCCTGGACGTTTCCGGCGCGTTCTTGCAGGACGCCCATCTTGTAAAAGGCGCGATAGTCGTTCGGCGCGGCTTCGGCGACCTCTTCGAGAACCGCGTAAGCCTCGTCGTCGCGCTCTTGCGCTTCGAGGAGGTAAGCGATTTCGAGTTTCGGCTCGATCGAGTTCGGGTTGCGGTCGCGCCAATCTTCGAGCGTTCGTAGGGCGGTCGCCGCGTCGCCGCGCGTCGACGCGCTCGTCGCGAGGCCGCGATAGCAACAGACGATCGT
>JAFYVO010000266.1 GCA_017549085.1 Thermoguttaceae bacterium | reverse complement strand
GGCAAAGGCCGCCGACTCGGCGCGCTTCACCCGATCACGTTGACGCAAATGGAGCTGGAAGACGTCTTCCAAGGAATGGGCTTTTCCGTCCTTTACGGCCCGGAAGTCGAGTCGGAATACTTCTGCGTCGAAGCGCTGAACATCCCGGGCGACCACCCGGCGCGCGACATGCAAGACACTTTTTGGCTCAAGAATCAATTGATTCTGCGCACGCACACGTCGGCGAACCAAGTCCGCACGTTGCAACGCTTCGGCGCCCCGATTCGCGCGATCTTCCCGGGCCGTTGCTTCCGTTACGAAGCGGTCGACCCGAGCCACGAGAACACCTTCTACCAATGCGAAGGGCTCGTCGTCGACAAGAACATCTCGGTCGCCAACCTGATCGCGACGATGAAAACGATTTTAAGCCAAGTCTTCAAGCGCGACGTTAAAGTCCGTCTTCGCCCGGGTTACTTCCCGTTCGTCGAACCGGGTTTCGAACTCGACTTGAACTGCCTCCTCTGCGGCGGGAAAGGCTGCCCGACTTGCGGCGACGGTTGGATCGAGCTGATTCCTTGCGGTCTCATTCACCCGGAAGTCCTTCGTCACGGCGGAATCGACCCGAAAGAATACAGCGGTTTCGCGTTCGGCGTCGGTCTCACCCGCTTGGCGATGATGAAGTTCGGCGTCAAGGACATCCGCTACCTGAACTGCGGCGACCTCCGCGTCAACGAGCAATTCACGACGCTCGTCTAAGCCCGTTTTGCGCTAAAAAAACGGCGCCGGATTTCATTTCCGACGCCGTTTTTTATTTCTTGCCGCCAATTTACAGCGCGTTATTGGCCGCCAATGTTGCGCTTCGGAGCGCTTTTCTCGACGTTCGTTTTGCGCTCAAGGTTTTTTTCCGTTTGCAACGCGTTTTCGGCGCTCATTTTGCTTTTTTGACTTTTTTCGTCGGCGCTTCAACGACGCTTATCCGCTCGCAATCGTCGATTACCGACAAAAAAACAGCGAAGAAAGGAAAAGTTTCCCCTCTTCGTCGTTTTTCGTTCGAAATCAAGCGCGAACGCTAGAATTAAATTCAGCCTTCGATAATTTCTTTGATTTCGACCTTGACGTCGTTTGACGGCGACCGTTCTTTTTGCGGCTGTTCTTACGACGACGTAACCAACGAACGACGAGTTTCGGGCCCTTTTCTTTCGTCGGCGCTTCGGCGGCATTTTTCGCGCCCGAAATCGTCGGTCGGCGCAATAAAAAACGGCGAAGAAAGGAAAAATTTCCCATCTTCGCCGTTTTTCGTTCGAAATCAAGCGCGAACGCTAGAATTAAATTCAGCCTTCGATAATTTCTTTGATTTCGACCTTGATGTACGTTTGACGGTGACCGTTCTTTTTACGGCTGTTCTTACGACGACGGAACCAACGAATGACGAGTTTCGGGCCCTTTTCTTTCGTCATCGCTTCGGCGACGATCTTCGCGCCCGGAATCGTCGGTTGGCCGACTTTGACGTCGCCGTCTTTGCTGATCGCGAGGACTTCGGTCAGTTCGATCGGGGTTCCCGGTTCGACGTCGCGGAGTTCGAGATACATTTTTTTGCCGACTTCAGCTTTGTATTGGTGGCCGCCGTCTTTGAAAATAGCGTACATGGTAAATCCTTTTTCCCTTTAAACTGTTCGTTAAACTTTTCGCCGCTTTCGCATTTTTACGCGAAACGGTCTCGTTTTTGCGCCGAATATCGTTTTCTTTCCCAGTTTTCGGGCGCGCGCTATATTCCGTTTTCGCTCGACGGCAAAAATCGGATTCAAAGAACGTCGCTTCGCTCGGCGTTTTCGCGACTTCGCAACCGAAATCGCTTCGAAACGCCCTCTTCAAAGCGGCGTTCGTCGGCTTTCGACGTTCGAAACGAGCGGCGCGACGGCAAAACCGTCAAAATCGCTCGTTTCGCGCAATCTTGGGAACCCCGGCTCCGTCTTCCGCTCGCTTAGCGGTTCAAACCGCCCGAGCCTTGAAGAGGATTAAGGGAACGAACAAAATAAACGTCCTTATTATACGTCAATCCAAGTTGACGCCAAGGGCCCCCTCGCGGGTAAAGGGGACTTTTTTCCCGGATTCGTCAAAAATTTCGATTTCCAGGTGTTCCGGCCAAACATCGGAGACGCTGCGCAAGACGACCGAAACGTTCGCTTCGGTTTCGATCTGCGCCAGCTGGAGCCGCTTTTTGTTGTTCAAGTATTCCGCGACTTCGTCCGCGACGCCGACGACGATTTGCGACGCTTTCGCTTCTTGACCGGCCAAGGTCAACATGCGAATGATTTCGAGCGCCATACTCTCGACCGATTTGATCGCGCCGCCGCCTCGGCAGCACGGGCATTCGCGGTAAATGCTTCGTTTAAGCCCCGGACGAACGCGTTGGCGAGTCATTTCGATCAAGCCAAACGGGCTGGTGCGCAAAATTTTCGTCTTCGAACGGTCGCGCTTGACGGCGTCGCGAAGGGTGCGTTCGACGGCGCGGCGGTGCGCTTCGTTCGTCATATCGATGAAGTCGTTGACGATGACGCCGCCGAGGTCGCGGAGACGAATTTGGCGAGCGATTTCCTTCGCGGCGCGCAAGTTCATTTGGAACGCGGTTTCTTCCGGCGAGTCGTTCGTGCGGAAGTTGCCGCTGTTGACGTCGATCGCGACGAGCGCTTCCGTTTGGTCGATAACGATCGAACCGCCGTCTTTCAACGCGACTTTGCGGCTGTGAATCTTCGCGATTTCACGGTCGACCTTACACTTGGCGAAGAGCGGTTCGCGCCCGTCGTAATAGCTGATGCGGTCGGCGTAACGCGGCATAATCACTTGGAGGAACTCCTTCGCGCGTTCGTAAGCCGACTCTTCGTCGACGACGATCGACTCGACGTCGGCGGTGAAGACGTCGCGAATCGTGCGGATGATCATATCGCTTTCTTCGTAAATCCCGACCGGGCCCGGCAGGTTCTTAATGCGGCGAACGATCGACTTCCAAAGGCGCATCAGG